>CAMTXY010000182.1:0-11042 GCA_947085795.1 uncultured Actinomycetes bacterium
GAGATGGTCGTACTCCAGGTCAAGATCAACCCGCTCATCTCGTGGGTGTGGTTCGGTTTCGCCGTGACCATCGTCGGCACGACGCTCGCGATGTGGCCCAAGCGCGAAACCGCGCCTGTCGCGGTCGCCGCGGCGCCTGAGGCGACATCCACGCGCAAGAAGAAGTAGCTTGTTGCTACGATGGGGGACACCTGCAGCGACAGAGCCGTCGAGGTCCGGGGCCTGACCCGGACCTTCGGTGTGCGAAGGGCGCTTGATGATGTGACGTTCGACCTGCCCCGGGGTTCGTTCCTGTCGATCTTCGGACCCAACGGCGCCGGGAAGACCACGCTCGTCAAGGTGCTCACGACGCTGATGTCCCCCTCGAAGGGCTCGGCGCGCGTATGCGGTCTCGATGTGGTCGCCGACGCGGTGGAGCTGCGTGAGCGCATCGGGCTGATCAGCCACAACCCGCTGCTCTACCCCGACCTGTCCGCCGAGGAGAACCTGCTGTTCTTCGCGGAGATGTACGGTATCGACGACCCGGTCGGCCGCGTGCGCGAACTGCTCCTGTCCGTCGAGCTCGACCACCGCCGGCTCGATCTGGTCCGCACGTTCTCGCGCGGCATGCTCCAGCGCCTGTCGATCGCGCGCTCGCTGCTGCACAAGCCCGACGTGCTCTTCCTCGATGAGCCGTACTCCGGCCTCGACCCGCACGCGGTCGAGATCTTCGACAGCCTCATCGCCCAGATCCGCGAGGACCACACGTTCGTCATGATCAGCCATGACCTTACGAAGGGACTCGAGCTGTGCTCGCATGCACTCATCCTCGCTCGCGGCAAGGTCGTGCTGTCGGCGCCGCGACTTGAGATCGACGAGGACGAGTTCGTCGCCACCTACCGCGCGACCGTCGGGACGGGGGTGGCCTGATGGCCGAGGCGAGCGTGCGCACGCGCGGCCGCAGCCTGGCGTGGCGCCAGTTCAAGGCGATTCTGCGCAAGGACATCGTCATGGAGCTGCGCACCAAGGAGATGGTCACGTCGATGGGCATCTATGCGCTGCTCACGATGGTCATCTACCAGATCGCGCTTTCGCAGGCCGGGACCGCGTTCGACCCGCGTGATATCGCGGCTGGCCTGCTGTGGCTCGCGTTCGTGTTCACGAGCATGCTCGGCCTCAACCGCTCACTCGTGCACGAGAAGGACCAAGGCTGCCTTGAGGCGCTGTTGCTAAGCCCCGTCGACCGCCCGGTGATCTTCTTCGCGAAGGCGGTCGGCAACGTGATCTTCCTGCTCATCGTGCAGGTGTTCACCATCCCGGTGTTCGCTTTCCTGTTCCTGCAGCAAAGCGCGTATGGCGGGGATCTATGGATGATCCCTGTCGCGCTCGTGGGCGGCGCGCTCGGTATCGCGGGTGTAGGTACGCTGCTCGCTACGATGTCGGTGAACACGAAGGGCAAGGACGTCGTGCTCGCGGTGCTCTTCATCCCGCTCATGTACCCGCTGTTGCTCGCGTGCGTCTCGGCGACCACTGCCGCGGTGCTCGGTGGCGATGGCTACGTGCAGCAATTCTGGTCTGCCATGGGCATAATCGCGGCGTATGATGCGATCATGATCGCTGCGGCATATGCTCTGTACGAGTTCGTGATAGGCGCGTGACGCGCATATCGTCGGAGCCGAAGGAGGCGCAGGAGTGAAGCAACTCAAGGTCGGTCTGGTGCTGCTCGCGATAGGTGGCATTCTGACGACGACCGCCTTTTTCATGGCGTTCTTCACCGCCGAGGTGCAGCGGTTCGGGACGGTGACGCTCTCCGAGCGGATCCAGACCGCCTTTCCGTTGCAGGACGAGACGGAGGCGGGCTTCGCCTACGGACGCCCATGGTTCAGCCAGAAGATCTTCTACTTTCACGTGCCCGTGGGTCTGGCGTCGTTCCTCGTGTTCGGCGCGGCAGCTTATTTCTCGATCAGGTTCCTCATGACCCGGCGCCGCGAGTACGACACGAAGAGCCGGGTGGGGATGGAGACGACGCTCATGTTCGTGGTGCTCACCATGATCACCGGCGTGCTGTGGACCCGCGCGGCGTGGAGTGTATGGTGGCAGTGGGAACCGCGCCTGACGACGTACTTCATCATGACGCTGCTCATCATCGGGTACTTCGTGCTGCGCAACTCGATCGAGGATGAGGAGCTCCGCGCGGTCTACTCGGCCGCGTTCGCGAGTATCGCGTTCATCAATGCGCCCATATCGTACGCCGTCACGAGGCTCATCCCGTCGAACCACCCCGTCGTGCCCAAGTCGGAGATGGCGGTCTCGAACCTCGTGCCGTTCCTTATCGCGATAGCGGGTATGCTCATGGTCGGCTTCGCGATCTACACCATCCGCATGAGCGAGGAACGCTTGAGCGAGCGTGTCGGCGTTCTGAAAGAGGCGCTCGAGTCCTGACTATCCGTCACCGACCGTCGAGGAGGTCTTGACCATGGATTCCACCAACGCCGAGCTCTACAAACTGGTACTGCATGACGCACCCTTCGTGATCGCCGCCTACGGTATCCTGTGGGTCGCGCTCATCACGTTCGTGGGGATGGTGTTCCGCCGCCTCATGCGCCTCGAGAAGGAGATCGCCGTGCTCGAGGAGTCGATGGAGCGCCGCAAGAGCTGAGCCGCGGCTCCGGCGTCTTTCGACCTGAGATACAACGCCCCGCCCGGTCGCATGACCGCTGCGGGGCGTTCGTATAAGATAGGCACACCCGCAAGGAGGCACGTGGTGGAGCAGTTCTCGGTCATCAGCCGCTGGTTCGCGCTCGCGCTGCTCATCGGCGCGACGGTGCTCTACGTCTACCAGTTCGTCCTGCGACGCCCGGCGCTCGGGTGGTGGGCGCGTTTCGCGACCGGCGCCGGATTCGTGATGCTCACGATCGCCATCGGAACGCGCTCTGTGGCGCACGGCGGCACCGAGCTCACCGGGCCGCACAACACACTCGTCCTGCTGGCGTGGGCGTTGGTGCTACTCTACTTCCTTGTTGAGCACATAATCAAGGTCAAGACCTACGGCACCTTCCTCGTGCCGGCTGCGGTGTCGCTGTTGCTCGTGGCGCAGTTCCTTTCGGGCGCCACGCCCAAGGGCATCACGCCTGCGGAATTCGAGCTCCTCGACTCGTGGCGCGTGGGCATCCACGTCGCGCTCATGCTCTTCGCGAACGCCGGGTTCGCGATCGGCAGCTCCGCGGCCGCGCTCTACCTTGTTCAGGACGCGCAGCTCAAAGCGCACAAGACGACGCCGCTGTTCAAGCGGCTGCCCTCGCTCGGCCAGACGCAGACGCTCGCTCGCCGGGTCATCGCCATGACGTATCCGGTGTACACCGCCGGCATGACACTCGGTGTCGTCCGCGCGATCGAGACCGATGTCAGCGGCTGGTACGCGGATCCCCGCGTTATGCTCTCGGGCATCGTCTGGTCGATCTACGGCGTCTACCTGGTGCGCGTCTACAGGCACGGGATATCCGCCCGGACGGCCTCATGGATCGCCATCCTCGGTATCCTGGTCGTCATGTTGCTCGCGGTGCTGGCCCGCACGTTGCCCGTCGGCTTCCACGTGTTCGCTCTCTGACGGAAGGAGCCAGCAGTGCACGTCTCCCCGCACGTCACGCCCGCGACCGATTCGATCGAAGTGGATCGGGCGGTCTACCAGTGCGTCGCGACCGCCACCGCGACCGCTGGCGTGCCGACGGACTGTTCGTGATGCAGCACGTCGTCGTCACCGGCGGTTCAAGCGGTATCGGTCTGGCGACCGCCCTGGCGTATGCGGCGCGCGGTGCCGATGTCGCGATTGTGGCGCGCGACCCCGAGAAGCTGGCCGCCGCAGCCTCACGCATCGAGGCGGCACGCCGAGATGGATCGCAGCGTGTGCTCACTGCGAGCGCCGACCTCGCGAGTTTCTCGCAGGCCAAGGCGGTCATGGATCGTCTTGCCGACGAAGACATGGTCCCCGACGTGCTCGTCAACAGCGCCGGTGTGATCCTGCCCGGCGAGTTCGAGACGATGCCTGTAGAGCATCTGACCCGCAACATGGAGTGCGGGTTCTTCAGCGTGATGTGGCCGTGTCGCGCCGCGGTTCCGTACATGGCGGCGCGGGGATCGGGACATATCGTCAACGTCTCGAGCGTGGCGGGGTTTCTCGGCATCTATGGATATACCGGCTACGCTGCGGCGAAGTACGCGGTGATGGGCTTCACCGAGGCGCTGCGCTTCGAGATGGAGCCGCACGGCGTAGGGGTGCACGTGGTGTGTCCGCCCGATACGGACACGCCGGCGCTCGAGGCCGAGCGGCGTATGAGGCCGCGCGAGACAGAGGTGATCGCGGGTGCCATCAAGGCGATCGCTCCCGAACGCGTCGCCGAAGCGATCGTGCGCGGGGTGGAGCGCGACCGCTATTACATCATCCCTGACACGACGAGCCGGTTCTACTTCCGTCTCAAAGGGCTGTTGCCCGAGGTGTTCTTCGCCATCGTCGACGCCGACGTGCGTAAGGCGCGTCGCTGACGATCGTCTGCGGCGAACCGCAATTCAGGGGCGAACCGCCGCCGAACCGCCGAACCGTCGGGAATTGCCTACAGAGCAGCCAAGATGGTAGAATCCGACACGTTCAGGCAAAGCGCAGGACGGTGCGTGCATCTATGTGAGCACGAACGATTTCGCCCTCGCCGGGCCTGCTTGCCTGAACAACACGCACCGTTTCGGCGAGGGCGACCCTTTTGTCCACAGACCTGCGAGGCGACAGAAACCGTATGCATCTGACGCTGGTCGGACTAAGTCATAAGACGGCGCCCATCGAGATACGCGAGAAACTGACCTTTCCCGCGGAGCGCCAGGAGGAAGCCCTCGCCTTCCTGACCGCTAATCCCGACGTCACCGAAGCCGTCATCGTCTCGACCTGCAACCGCACGGAGATCTACGCGGTCACCGGCACCGACAGCGACGGTCCCGGAGCGGTCATCGACTTCCTCGTCGACTACCACGGGTTCGATCGTCATGAACTCGTGCGCTACCTCTATGTCTCGGAGGGCGAAGCGGTCGTCCGCCATTTGTTCCGGGTCGTCGCGTCGCTCGACTCGATGGTCATCGGCGAGGCGCAGATCCTCGGCCAGATCAAGGAAGCGTACGAGCACGGGTTCGAGTTCAACGGCACCGGACGCATCTTCAACAAGCTGTTCCGCCAGAGCTTCGAGGTCGGCAAACGCGTGCGCAACGAGACCGCGATCGGCGAAGCGGCCGTCTCGATCAGCTACGCGGCCGTCGAGCTGGCGAAGAAGGTCTTCGACCGCCTTGAGGGTCGCGTCGTGCTTGTGCTCGGCGCCGGCAAGATGAGCGAGCTGACCGCCAAGCATCTCTTGAGTAGCGGGGTCGCCAAGGTGCTCGTCGCCAATCGCACCCATGCGCGCGCGCGCGCGCTCGCCGGACGCTTCTGTGGCGAGGCGGTCGAGTACGAGCGGCTCTTCGACCGAATGCGCGAGGTCGACATCGTCATCTCTTCGACCGCCGCCACCGAGTACGTCGTCACCAAGTCTCAGATCCACGAGGTCATGCGCGGAAGGCACGGCAAGCCGTTGTTCTTCATCGACATCGCGGTTCCGCGCGATATCGACCCCGCTGTCAACGATCTCGACGACGTCTTCCTCTATGACATCGACAGCCTCAGCGGCGTGGTCGAATCCAACCTCGAAGACCGCATGCGCGAGGCCGAGCGCGCCGAGCACATCATCGCCGAGGAGATCGTCGGGTTCGAACGCTGGCTCGAGTCCATGGAGGTGGTCCCGACCGTCGCGGCCATTCGCGCCAAGGCCGAGCTCGTCCGCCAGGCCGAACTAGAGAAAGCGCTCAAGCGCCTCGGTGGGCTGTCGGAGAAGGAGATCGCGACCGTCGAGGCCCTGACCTCGTCGATCGTCAACAAAATGCTGCACGGTCCCACGAACCGCCTCAAGTCGGTCGCCGACGAGCGCTACGGTGTCGCCTACGTCTAGGCCGCCCGTTACCTTTACGGTATCGACAGCAACCCAGATGGCAGGAACCCGCACAGCGGGTTGCTGCGGTCTCTCCTCGGCAAGATGGAGAGGACCGCTGAACGCGCAGCCGATAAGTCCCAGCGAAAAGAGACAGGAGACACACTTGGCTTCTAGCCGCGACCAGCTCACGATCGGCACTCGGGGCAGCAAGCTCGCCCTGTGGCAGTCCGATTACATCAAGGCGCGCATCGAGCAGGCCACCGGCGCATCCGTGGAGCTCAAGATCATCAAGACCACCGGCGACAAGATTCTCGACGTGCCGCTCGCGAAGGTCGGCGGCAAGGGACTGTTCACCAAGGAGCTCGAGGTCGAGCTGCTCGCGGGTACCGTCGACCTGTGCGTGCACTCGATGAAAGACGTACCGACCGAGCTGCCCGAGGGCTGCGTCATCGCGGCGACGCCCGAGCGTGTCGACCCGCGTGACGTCCTCGTGAGCGGACCGGACGGTTTCGACCTGGAGACGCTTCCGCAAGGTGCCAGGCTCGGGACGAGCAGCCTGCGTCGCCGCAGCCAGGTTATGGCGTTGCGGCCGGACCTTCAGATCGTGGACGTGCGCGGCAACCTCGACACACGCATGCGCAAGGCCGAGGAAGGCGAGGTCGACGCGGTCATCCTCGCCAGCGCCGGTATCACTCGCATGGGCTGGTCCGATCGCATCACGCACTACATCCCGCCGGAACAGATGGTCTCCGCGGTGGGTCAGGGCGCCATCGGCGTCGAGATCCGCGAAGACGACCCGTTCATGCGGCAGGTCTGCGACATTCTGCGTCATGCCGAGACGTTCACATGCATCACCGCCGAGCGCGTCGTCATGCGCACACTCGAAGGCGGTTGTCAGGTGCCGATCGGCGCCTACGCGCGCATCGAGGGCGGCGAGCTTGTGATGGACGGCCTCGTGGGCTCGGTCGACGGTACGCGCATCGTTCGCGAACGCGTGACCGGCTCGCCCGACGACCCCGAGGCCCTCGGCCATGCGATGGTCGCGCGTCTGCGCGGACTCGGCGCCGATGAGATCCTGGCGGCCATCCGCGGTGCCGAAGACGTCGACGGTCTGCTCGGGACGTGACGGCTGGTCCCGCCCCGCTCGCCGGACGCACCATCGTGGTCACGCGTGCGCGGCACCAGGCGCGCGAGCTGACGTCGCTGCTCGAAGCGGCTGGCGCCGAGGTTCTCGAGTTCCCGGTCATCAAGACGGTGGATCCGGATGACTGGTCGCCGACCGACGAAGCGATCCGCAACCTCGAGGTTTACGATTGGGTCGTGTTCACCTCGGCGAACGCGGTCAGATGCTTCTTCGACCGCATGGCGCACAATGACGCCGACGCCCGCCAGCTCGCAGGGTGTCGCGTCGCGGCGGTTGGCACTTCGACGGCCGCGCGACTGGTCGACTGTGGCATCCAGGCCGACTACATACCCGATGAGTTCCGCGCCGAGGGGCTCGTCGAAGGCTTTCTCGAGCGCGGGGTGGGGCAGGGCACGCGCGTGCTGGTGCCGCGCGCGCTCGAGGCCCGCGAGGTGCTGCCCGACACGCTGCGCACACACGGTGCGATCGTGGACGTGGCTCCCGTGTACCGTACCGTGACCGGGGACGGCGATTCCGGGGCACTCGCGCGCATGGCCGTCGGCGAGGTCGATGTCGTGACGTTCACGTCGCCTTCCACGGTACGCAACTTCCTCGTGCTTGTGGCCGACACGCCGGCGCGCGGGGTGTTCGCGCGGGCCGCGCTCGCCTCGATCGGCCCGGTGACGTCGGATGCGGCCAGGGTGGCCGGGTTGGAGGTAGCCATCGAGGCCGAACCGTACACGGCGCCGGGCCTCGTGGACGCGATCGTGTGCTGGATGGAAAGCGCCGGATAGAGTGAGAGTCGTGACGCGCGAGCCGACGCGCGAGCTGACATTGACAACGAGTACCAGGCTCGGCAGACTGTTGCATTGCTCTTCGCCCTCGGGCGGAGCGTCGATGTGGGGACGTGGCTCAGTTGGGAGAGCGCTGCCTTCGCACGGCAGAGGTCGGCGGTTCGAATCCGCTCGTCTCCACCAAGCTTACATCTCGAGGCGGCCCGGCGGATCGGGTTGCCTCGATTGCTTCGAAGCCGGCGGAATCGTTCGCCGGATCGGCTCGCAGCTCGGCTCGCAGCTCGGATCGTGACAGGCAGGTTGCGTCGCACAGGCGACGCACGACGTAAGGGGATCGCACATGATGACAGGATCAGGCCCGACTGGTTTCGAGGCGCAGTTCCAGGAGTTCATGTTCTACGCCGGCTCTACCGCCCAGCTGGCCTACTACATCGTCCTGCCGATCGCGGCCATCTGGGCCGTCCTGCTGTTCAAGCGGATGGTGGATGCCCGCACCGGCCGCAGCGCGAACAGCGCCGACGCCGGTGCCGACGCCGGTGCGGGCGTTCTGCCGGTCGAGCGCGATGCGGACCCATACGCCGTCACTGACCAGCCTATCGAAGTCGAGAAGTTCGTCGAGTAGACAGGGGTCGCATCATGGAATTCCCTACCTACCGCCCCCGTCGTCTCCGTGCGAGCGAGACTGTGCGCGCGATGGTACGCGAGACCTCGCTGGATGCGGGTGACCTCATCTATCCGCTGTTCGTGAAGGTGGGCGAAGGCCTGCGCGACGAGGTGCCCTCGATGCCCGGTGTCTTCCAGCTCACACCCGACCAGCTGCCTGCCGAGATCGACGAGTTGCGCGCGCTCGGTATTCCCGCTGTCATCCTCTTCGGCCTGCCCGAGTCCAAGGACGAGGTCGGCAGTGGTGCGTATGCCGAGGAAGGGATCGTGCAGCAGGCGATCCGCACCATCAAGGCGCACGATCCGGAATTCTACGTTATCACCGATGTCTGTATGTGCGAGTACATGTCGCACGGTCACTGCGGGGCGCTCGACGAGCACGGCTGCGTCATGAACGACGTCACGCTCGAGATGCTTGCGGCGGCGGCACTGAGCCATGCCGAAGCCGGTGCCGACATGGTCGCTCCGAGCGACATGATGGACGGGCGCGTAGCGGCGATCCGCACGGCGCTCGACGCCGAAGGCCATACAGGCGTGCCGATCATGGCCTACTCCGCGAAGTACGCGAGTGCGTATTACGGTCCGTTTCGCGATGCGGCCGACAGCACTCCGACGTTCGGCGACCGCAGGGCATACCAGATGGATGCTGGTAACAGCGAGGAAGCGCTGCGCGAGACCGCGCTCGATATCGCCGAGGGTGCCGACATCGTGATGGTCAAGCCGGCGTTGGCCTATATGGATGTTCTCCGTCGGGTCAAAGACGAGTTCGGCTACCCTACGGCGGCCTACAACGTCAGCGGCGAGTACGCGATGGTGAAGGCGGCGGCGCAGCGCGGTTGGATCGACGAGCGCCGCGTGGTGCTAGAGACGCTGACCGGGTTCAAGCGCGCGGGCGCCGACTTGATTCTCACGTACCACGCGAAGGACGCCGCGCGCTGGTTGAGCGAGTGACGGACGCGTCCTCCAGGAGACTCACATGAGCGATAACGTAGGCAACCCCGATGCTCGTCCCGGCCTCGAGCTCGAAGACGAGTTCGGCGAGGACGAGGGTACGTTGACCGAGCAGGAGATGGCCGACGCGGAGGCGCCGTGCGGCGGTGTCGGCATCGGGATGCCGATGGCCGGCGGCCATCCAGGCGGCCACCCGGGCGGCCACCCTGCGGGGGTCCTGATGGGGCGGCAGCGCCACGGCGGAGCGCGCTCCGTGGGCTTCAAGCCCGGTGGCGGCCCGCAGGCGATCGCATACCAGGAGCGTACCGGCATCAAGGCGCCGCGCATCATCGCCTGGGAGATCACGCGCAGCTGCAACCTCTCGTGCGTGCACTGCCGCGCAGCGGCGGAGTTCGGCTACTACGAAGGCGAGCTCAGCATCGACCGGATCAAGACCGTCATCGACGACATCGTGACGATCTCCAACCCGATCTTCATCCTTACCGGCGGCGAGCCGCTCATGCGCCCCGACATCTGGGAGATCGTCGACTACGTCCACGAGAAGGGCGGCATGCCGGTCATCGGCACGAACGCCACGCTCATCACCGACGACATCGCGTCGAAGATGGCCGAACACCGCATCCTGCGCATCTCCGTCTCGATCGATTTCCCGACCGCCGATGGCCACGACACGTTCCGCGGCCAGCTCGGCTGCTTCGACCAAACCATCGAAGGCATCAACATCGCTAAGCGCCACGGCATCGGCGTGCAGATCAACACGACCGTCACCACGCGCAACGCCGAGTACCTCGAGGAGATCCACGACCTCGCTGAAGCGCTCGATGTCGACGCGTTCCACATCTTCATGCTCGTGCCGACGGGTCGCGGCGCAGAGATCCTCGCCGAGGAGCTTCCGCCCGAGGACTACGAGCGCGTGCTCGCCTGGGCCTACGAGCGCCAAAAGACCAGCCCGCTGCATTTCAAACCCACCGACGCGCCGCACTACTACCGCATCATCCGTCAGCTCGCGAAGGCCGAAGGCCGCACGGTCACGCGCGAGGAGTACGGGCTCGATGCGATGACGCGCGGGTGCCTGGGCGGCATCACCTTCTGCTTCATCAGCCACACCGGAGACATCCAGCCGTGCGGCTACTTCGACATGCAGCTCGGCAACGTGAAGGAGAAGCCGTTCTCCGAGATCTGGACCGAGTCCAGGGTCTTCAACGACCTGCGCGACTACAGCCTGCTCAAGGGCAAGTGCGGCGCGTGCGAGTACAAGGCCGTCTGTGGCGGCTGTCGCGCCCGAGCGCTCGAGATCACGGGCGACTACCTGGAAGCCGAGCCGTACTGCACCTACGAACCGCCGGGCTGGACCGCCGAGTGCGAGGACGCGCTTGCCGACTGACCTATAATCGATAGCGTCGTCGTTTCGATTCCAAGGAGCGTGTCGTCCATGCAGCACTCCACGTCCGATGAGTACTTCAGCACCGCGTGCGAACTGATCCCCGGCGGCGTGAACTCCCCTGTACGGGCGTTTCAGTCCGTGGGCTGCAC
>CAMTXY010000183.1:0-2846 GCA_947085795.1 uncultured Actinomycetes bacterium
CACTCTTTCCCTACACGACGCTCTTCCGATCTCGGTTACGCAACTCCCGATTCTGTCGATGCCCGACGATGACATCACGCACCCGATTCCGGACCTTACGGGATACATCACCGAGGGCCAGATCGTGCTCTCGCGCCATCTGCATCGCCGTGGCGTCTACCCGCCGATCGATACACTGCCCTGCCTCTCGCGGCTCATGAATCTCGGCATCGGGGAAGGCAAGACCCGCGAGGACCATCGCGCCGTCGCCAACCAGCTCTACGCTGCCTACGCGCAGGGGCGCGACCTCCGCAAGCTCGTGGCCATCGTCGGCGAGGAAGCCCTGTCGGATACGGACCGCCGCTATCTGCGATTCGCCGACGATTTCGAATCGCGTATCGTCGGACAGGGCGAGGAGGGGCGCACCATCGAGGAGACCCTCGACATCAGCTGGGATCTCATGAGCGGGCTTCCGATGGGCGAGCTCAAGCGCGTTCGTGACTTCATCCAGAAGTACCATCCGAATCCTGAAGTCGAGGGCGACCTGTAGAGGAGTGGCGGCGTGGAAGAGGTACGGCCTACACGCTCCGAGCTGCTCGAGCGACGTGAGCAGATCAAACTCGCCGAGCAGGGCATGGATCTACTCAAACAGAAGCGCGATGCGCTGCTGATCGAATTCATGGGCGTGATGGACGAGACGCTCCGGCTCTCAGAGTCGCTTCAACGATCGGTCTCGGAGGCGCAGTACTCTCTCGCGGTGGCCAAGGCGGTCGTCGGAACGGTCGCACTGCGGTCGGCAGGCATGGCCACCAAAGGCGAGATCGTCGTCGACATGACCGGTACGAAGATCATGGGCGTGTCCGTGCCGGTGGTCACGAAGGGCGAGAGTCCGATCAAGTCGTCGTTCACGCGTGGGTACGCGGTGACCGGCGTGTCGAGCCGGGTCGACGAAACCGCCGATAAGTTCGAGCGGATCCTTGACGTCATCATCGAGTACGCCGACATCGAGACGCGTCTCAAGCGTCTCGGCGAGGAGATCCAGAAGACCAACCGACGCGTCAACGCGCTCGAGCAGATCACGGTCCCACAGCTGCGGGAGCAGGTCACCTACATCCGGCAGACGCTTGACGAGCGCGCGCGCGAAGACCTGTTCAGGCTCAAGAAGGTCAAGAAGAAGATCGAGCGCAAGAAGGCAGCCCAGCAGACAGGCTGACACTGCTCGTCCCACGCAGGGGTGAGCAGGTGCCGCGAAGAGGTACAGCGGGGCGGTTCCGTCAGCCGGGGGGCGCGGATGCCGCCCCACTGTGCTTCCGGGACTATGGCTCGCTAACTCCGTGCGCGGATGAGCACGTCGACGTCGGTGAGCACCTCGACGGCGTTGCGCGAGTGCTTCCGCAGCTCCCGTCCGAATTTGAGAATCGTGCGCACGTCGGTCATCGTGAGCAGGCCGAAGCGCAGGCTGTCCCATTCGTTGCGGGCGACATAAGCCCACAGTTCGCCGAGGACCCACTCGAGCTCCTCGATCTCGGCTCCTGTCAGGCTTGGCCAGTCCTGCTTGAGGGCGTGGCGCAGCCGCTCGATCGCACGCTCGACGACTTTGGCCTTGCGAAGCTGGAACGCGCGCATCCCGATATCTTCGTCAGTCACATCCGGACGGTTCACGCTCATGATCGGCCACCTCCATTCTGTGGCACCATTCGCTGCGCACGGTCGATTTCCTTGTGAGACGCGGCCCGCTTCCTGGCTTGCTGGTCTAGAATACTCCCGAAGCCCGGTACTTTCAGCGGAGAGGTCGCTATGGAGTTCACCGACGTTCTTGCCAAGCGCCGCAGCGTGCGGCATTACAGCACGAAGCTTGCCGTGACCGACGAGGATGTCCGCGCGTTGCTTCTCGCGGCGGTTTCCGCTCCTTCGGCCGGCAACATCCAGCCGTGGCGGTTCACAGTCGTCAAGAGCGCCGATGCGCACGAGCGCCTCGCCCGAGCCCTCCGGCAGCGCTGGGCCACGGCCGCGCCGGTCGTCATCGTGGTCTCGGTCGATCCGCGACCGTGCGCCGCGCGCTACGGCGCCCGCGGGGAGATGCTTTACGCGATCCAGGACACGGCGGCGGCCGTCCAGAACATGCTGCTCGCCGCCGTGGATCGCGGCTTGGCTTCATGCTGGATCGGCGCGTTCGAGGAGAGTGCGGTTCGTGAAGCTATCGGCGTGAGCGCCCCGGTGACTCCGGTGGCCGTTCTGCCGATCGGCTACTCCGCGGAGTCCTCGGCGCGTCCGACACGCCGGCCGCTCGACGAACTGACCACCTGGCTCTGATTCCGTGGACGCTTCGTTCGATACGCTCGAATCCCTGCAGGAACACATCGGCGATTGCCACCGCTGTCCGCTCGGGGATACGCGGACGCGTCTGGTGTTCGGCGTCGGCGATTCTCGCGCGCGGGTGATGCTGATCGGCGAGGCGCCAGGACGCAACGAGGACTTGCGTGGGGAGCCGTTCGTGGGCGCGGCGGGCCGTCTGCTCGACGAGCTGCTGTCGTCGATCGGCATGCAGCGCGACGAGGTCTACATCGCCAACATCCTGAAGTGCCGCCCTCCGGGCAACCGGAACCCCCAGAGCGTCGAGATCGACACCTGTACGCCGTTTCTGCGCGAGCAGATACGGCTCGTGCGTCCTGAGGCGCTCGTCACACTCGGGAACTTCGCGACGCGGTTCGTCCTGAAGACCGACGAGGGCATCACGCGTCTTCGCGGTGTCGCCCGGACTGTCGGTTCGTTCGCCGTCTTGCCGATCTTCCATCCGGCCGCCGCACTCTACGACATCACGAAACGCGACACCCTGCTCTCGGACTTCGCGCGCCTGGCGGCGTTGC
>CAMTXY010000184.1:0-3950 GCA_947085795.1 uncultured Actinomycetes bacterium
CCGCTGCTCATCGCGGCCTTCGGCATCGTCACCTCGATCGTCGGCCTGTTCGCCGTCAAAGCCAAAGAGGGCAGCAACCTTCACGGTGCGCTCAACATGGGCACGTACGTGGCCGCGACCCTTCAGGTCGGCGTCATGGGCTTCCTGTTCTGGCACTGGTCGACCCGACCCGGCTCCGACCCGGCTCGTATGTGGTTCTTCGCCGCGGTCCTCGCAGGTCTCGCCGCCGGTATCGCCATCGGCAAGATCACCGAGTACTTCTGCTCGGACCACTTCCGTCCCACACGGAAGATAGCCGAGGCTTCCGTGACCGGCGCTGCGACCAACATCATCGCCGGCCTCGGCACGGGCATGATGTCGACTGCGGCACCGATCTTCGTGGTGTGCGCCGGCATCCTGGTCTCGTTCGCCGCAGGCAACGCCGCATATCCGGGCATGGAGATCGCGGGCGTCACCGTCGGCGGCGGCATCTACGGCATCGGCCTGGCTGCTCTTGGCATGCTGTCGATCATCGCCATCACCGTCGGCGTCGACGCATACGGCCCTGTGGCCGACAACGCAGGCGGCATCGCCGAGATGGCCCACATGGGTGCGCCGATCCGCAAGATCACCGACTCGCTCGACAGTGTGGGCAACACCACCGCCGCGATCGCCAAGGGCTTCGCGATCGGTTCGGCCGGCCTGACGGCGCTCGCGCTGTTCGTCGCCTTCCGCACCCAGATCGAGGCCGCCGGCATCAAGCTCGACATGGGCTTGGATAACCCGTACGTCATAGTGGGCCTGTTCATCGGCGGAATGCTGCCGTTCCTCTTCGGTGCGCTGACGATGAACGCGGTGGGTCGTGCGGCGTTCTCGATGATCGAAGAGGTTCGTCGCCAGTTCCGCGAGATCCCCGGCATCATGGAGGGGACCGGCAAGCCGGACTACGCCGCGTGCGTCGACATCTCGACCAAGGCCTCCCTCAGGGAGATGGTCGTTCCGGGCATCATCGCCGTGGCCGCGCCGCTCATCGTGGGCATGATCTCGGTCGACATGCTGACCGGACTGCTCGCTGGCGCGCTCGTCACCGGATTCCTGCTCGCCATCTTCATGGCCAACGCCGGTGGCGCGTGGGACAACGCGAAGAAGTACATCGAAGGCGGCAAGCACGGCGGCAAGGGCTCGGAAGCGCACAAGGCGGCCGTCGTCGGCGACACCGTGGGCGACCCGTTCAAAGACACCTCCGGCCCGTCTATGAACATCCTCATCAAGCTCATGACCGTTGTGAGTTTGGTCTTCGTTCCGCTGTTTGTGTCGCTCGGGGGCGGTTTCCTCGGCGGGTAGCACGACTCGTAGCGATACGTGATCTCGGGAGCTCCCGGGTGTGCCGCGTGCATCCGGGAGCCTTGTCTTGCCGTCCGCTGCACTTTGCGGCGGCCACGTATCGGGTACGTTCGTTCTTGTCCGCAGGGCTTCGCGGTGGTGTCGATGGGGTACGTTCGTCTAATACGAAGGGGAGTGGAGGGTCGAATGGGTCGCATCTCCGAGGAGGACATCGCGCGTGTGCGTGATGCGACCGACATCGTCTCCCTCGTCTCCGAGTCCGTCGTCCTCAAGCAGAAGGGCCGCCTGTTCTGGGGCAACTGCCCGTTTCACGGCGAGAAGACACCGTCGTTCAAGATCGACCCGGCCACCGGTCTGTGGCACTGCTTCGGGTGCGGAGCCGGCGGCGATGCGTTCGGGTTCGTCATGCGCGCCGAGAGCCTCGAGTTCCCCGACGCGGTGCGCCAGCTCGCCGACCGCGGGCGCATCGAAATCGTCGAGACCGGCGAATCGCTGCCGCGCGGTCACCGCGAGCGGCTCGTCGCCGCCAGCGAAGAAGCCTCGCGCTTCTACCATCGCACGCTGGTCACCTCGACCGACCAGAAGGCCGACGCCGCGCGACGCTACCTCGCGCGCCGGGGCTTCGGCAGCGACGTGGCCAAGCGATTCGACCTGGGCTGGTCTCCCGGACACACAATGCTCGTCAAGCACCTGACCTCGGCAGGATTCAACGCCGAGGAGATCCTCGCCGCCAACCTCGCGGTCCGAGGCGATGACGGTCAGCTCCGGGACCGGTTCTACGGGCGGATCATGTTTCCCATCAGGGACGTGACCGGGCGCACCGTCGCGTTCGGCGGCCGGATCCTCGGCGACGGGGAGCCCAAGTACCTCAACACTGGCGAGACTACGATCTTCCATAAGTCCAGTCACCTCTACGCGATCGAACGGGCGAAGAACGAGATCGTCAAGGCCCGGACCGCAATTGTGGTCGAGGGCTACACCGATGTGATCGCCCTGCACGAAGCGGGGATTCCCAACGTCGTGGCCACGCTGGGCACGGCGCTCACGCGCCAGCACGTCAAGCTTCTCGGACGCTTCGCCGCGCGCATCGTCTACCTGTTCGACGCCGACGAGGCGGGACTGCGGGCCGCGGAACGCGCCGCCGAGTTCATCGACGTGTCGGTCTCACCGGAGGGTGGCGGTTCGCTGATCGAGCTGGCCGTCGCCATCATCCCGGACGCGAAAGACCCTGCCGACTACGTCGCCGCAGCAGGAGCCGACGCGATGCGCGAGGTCGTCGACGGCGCCGTCCCGCTTTTGCGCTTCGTGCTCGACCGGCGCATGGCCACCCACGACACGCACACGCCCGAGGGCCGCTCGCGGGCGCTGGCCGACGCGGCGTCGGTGCTGGCGGTGGTGCGCGGCACGCTGCTTGCGCAGGACTACGCCAACTACGTCGCCGACCGGCTGCTCACCGACTTCGCCACCGTGGAGGTCGCGGTCGCTCGCGCCAGGCCCGCGTTCGCGCGCGCGACTCCCGAATCCCCGCAGGACGCAGACTCGTCACCGGTGCAGGCGCCGAAGGCCGAGCGACCGACCACCCAGATCATGGCCGAGCGAGAGCTTGTGGGGCTTGTGGCGGCGTACCCCGGGTTGCGCCTCAAGGCACGGACTTTGCTTACATCCGACCTGCTGACCGACACCGTAGCACTGAGAATCCTCGATGCGGTTCTCGCATCGGAGAACGCCACGGGGGGCGACCTGTACGCACGAGTCTCCTCGGACGATCGTGAAGCGGCGGAGGTGCTCGCGGGCCTGATCGTCGAGGCCGAATCCGTCGATGACGCCGAGTTCGTGGCGACAGAAGTCTTAAGTAAGCTCAAGGAATTGGCGGTCGAACGTCAAATTATCGAGAAGAAGGCACGGATGCGTGCGCTCGATCCGCACAAGGACCGCGACGCGCATGACGAACTGTTCAGGGAGATAGCGGCACTCCAGGTGCGCCACGAGAGGTTACGCAGCGGAGAGGTCGACGAACACGACAAGGAAGTGTGGGGATAGCGTGACCGGCACGCCGAAGCGACCCACGAGTACCGCCAAGAAGAACGACACTGCGACCGAGACGCCAGCCCCAGCGGGCGATTCCAAACCCGCGCGCAAGACGCGTGCGAAGGCCGTTGCCGAAGAGCGCGACCGCGCCCTCGGCCTGCCCGAGGTCAAGACCCTCACGAAGATGGGCAAGGCCAAGGGCAACCTTACCGAAGGGGAGATATCGGGCGCTCTTGGCGACCTCGATCTGGTCGAGGAGCAGTACGAGCACATCTACGCTCACTTCCGGGACTCCGGCATCGAGGTCCTCGATGAGCCCGTCGTTCCCAGCGCGGTCGCTCGAACCGGCGGGGATGATGACGAAGTCGAAGCGGAGCTTCCTGTCGAGGACAAGGAGCACATCGAGATCCCGCTTCCCAAGCCGGCAAAGGCGACCAAGAAGAAGAGCAAGAAGCGCACCGACGCATCCGCGCTGGCCCCGCTCACGGGTGATCCGGTCCGCATGTACCTGAAGGAGATCGGCAAGGTGCCGCTGCTCACGGCGGTCCAGGAGATCGACCTGGCGATGAAGATCGAAGCCGGGCTCGAGGCCACCGCAC
>CAMTXY010000185.1:0-2901 GCA_947085795.1 uncultured Actinomycetes bacterium
CGTCAAGCAGCCTACGGTCATCGGCGTCGAAGTGTTCATCGCCGCGCGCGGCGATGAACACACAACCCACGGCCACGGCGCTGTCGTTCGTCACCAGCTCCGACGTCGCGACGTTCCAGTCTACGCCGCCACCATCACCGACGAGTGCGCCGCGATGCGTGACGAGCCGAATGGGATCGAACGGCTCGCGCGCCGTGTCGCGGCCGGTGGCTTCAGCGAGAACGGCATCGATGTCGCTGCTCGAGGAATCCCTGCCGAGGACCACAGTGGCATGATCCCTGCCCCAACCGGTGAGCACGAGCCCGGCGATCTCGAAATCGAACGCCTTTTCGAGCAAGCTCGACGCGAGGCACATGACCTCGTCGATATCGGCGGACGCGCCGAGGGTGTTCGCGATACCCCCGAGCTGTACGAGTTCGTAGGTCCACCGCGCGGTGGTCTCATAAGCCCGCTCGCTCGCGATCACGGATGCCGCGAATCTCGCGTACTGTTCGACCTGGAGCAGGTCCTCCCCCCTCAAGACGTTCCCGAGGTCGGAGCTGTTGAGGTTCATCACGCCGATGATAGCGTCAGCGTGCACGAGCGGGACACTGATCGACGTGGAGATGCCTCTGTCCGGGTACACGCTGTGCTCGATCATGGGATCGGCCGGACCGGTGATGAGCACGCTCCGCCCGGTAGCCGCGACACGGCCCGCGATACCCTCGCCCACCCGGATCGTCTCCCCGCGGGCGCCGCGCACCGCGTCGCCACGCGGAGAGACCACTTCGAGCAGATCGGTCCCCGGCCGCACGAGCATGAGGGAGCCGCTGTCCGCCTTGATGATGGCCATTCCCCGTTCGAGCACGGCCTCCAAGAGATCCGGCCCCATACCACGCTGCTCGATGAACTCGCGCCCGGCGGCGGCGAAGACCTCGAGTTCCTGAATACGCATCGCCAGACGCCGGTGCCGGCGCGCACTCTCAAGAATCTCGGTGGCCGCGACCCGGGCCAGCTTCACGAGCCCGTCGATCTCGCGCCGTGTCATCACGGGAATCTCGCGCACGGCAAGGCGCGCCTGCGATTCCGGGACACACTTCGCCAGCAACCGCTCGAACAGGCGCTTCCGGTCGCGTGTCGACGAAACGTATCCTCCCACGAACAGCGTGGCGCTCACGGAGCCGTCGATGACGATGGGCACGAGATGGCACGGCAGTCCCGCTCTGCACGAGGTGAGCGTCACGCCCTCTTCAGACAGGCGGGGCGGGTCGTCGAAACATGCGCCGGGAGCCGAGGTCCGTCCAGCAGCGGTCAACTGACAGTACGTGCAATGGATGGTCGAGTGGACGACCGAGCACGCGGTGCTGTCCATGACGGTCATAGCAAGGCCGGTGGCCTCGAACAGCGCGTCGCTGCTCGATCGCCACGCTTTCCCGCCGAAAACGCTGTCGAGGACTGCGCGCTCGATACCCAAGCTGTTTTCCCATGCCGATGTGAAACTTCGCCCTCACGGTCTATCGGCATGCGTCGACTCGGCCTTAAGCGTGACCCCGGGGAAGCCTGATGGTGAATACGGAGCCCTCGCCCTCGGTACTCGCGACTTCGATCGTGCCGCCGGCCCCCTCGATGATGGTCTTGGCGATCGGTAGCCCGAGACCGAACCCTCCGGTTTCCTGGGAACGCGACGCATCGGAGCGGTAGAACCGGTCGAATATGCTCGCTACTTCCCGAGCGGGGATCCCCTCGCCTGTGTCGGCGACCTCGATCACGACGGTGTCACGCTTGCGGCGAGTCTTCAGGGACACGATGCCCGCCTTCGTGTACTTCGCCGCATTGTCCACCAGAATCGATATCGCGTCCTCGATCCGGTCAGGGTCTCCGACCATGATGAGCTGCCCCTCGTCCGGACCGATGAACTCCAGACCCTTCGACATGTGGCGGGTGGCCGCCGCAGCGAGCGTCTCGCGACAGCGCGCGTTGAGGTCGAACCGCACGCTCCTCAAGGTGAGCGTTCGCTCATCACGGATGAGCGCGAGCAGGTCGCTGCACAACCGCGCCATACGGCGCGACTCGCGGTCGATGGCGCTGACGGCCTCGTCCCGAACCTCCGGGTCGTCTGCGCCCCACGCGCGCAGGATGTTCGTGTAACCGCGTATGCCGGCGACCGGGGTCGCCAGTTCGTGTGAAGCGTCAGCGATGAATCGGGCCTGCGCTTCGGACTTGCGCCGCAAACGGTCGATGAGCGCGTTGAGAGACCGCGCGAGGTCACCGATCTCGTGCTTGCCCTCGTCGGGCAGGTGCACGTCCAGACGACCGGCATCGATGGATTCCGCCGCACGCCTGAGGTCATCGACGAGCTTGAGGACCCACCCCATGCTCACCTGCATCATCACGACCATGATGAGCATCGCCGAGACGGCCAGGGCGAACATCGGTGCCCTGATAGCGTCGATCGCCTGTTCTTCGCGTAGCGGGAAGTACGTGATGTCGAGAACGCCCGTCGTCCCGTCGGGAAGTTCGAGCGGGATGTGCACAGTCTGGACCGGCAGCGTCGCCGGGCGGACCAAGCCGCGCAGCGGACTCGCCTCCTCGATCGTCGTGGGCACCGTGCGGCCCTCATCGATCGCAGCGGAGCGACTTCCCGCACCCACCTCGATGAACGCGCTTTGCGAACTGCCCCAGATCGGTTCGAGCCGGGCATCGTAGAGTGCAAGCTGGAGCTCGGAGGGAGTGCGGCCGCCGTAGATGAGCTCGAGGCGCTGGAGCAGCACCTCCTGAGGGTCGATGGGGACGTCGGCCTTTTCGGCGTCGTCGCGGGCGGATTCCACCTGAAGCTTCACGATACGCCGCGAGTCCACGACCATCCGCTCGAGACGCTCCTGCGCGGCCGACATCATCCCGTCGGAGACGACCGCGTAGGAG
>CAMTXY010000186.1:0-1075 GCA_947085795.1 uncultured Actinomycetes bacterium
GCTCCTCTTCCTCCGAAGCCTTGGCTTCCTTGGATCGCCAGGCTTCCTTGCCGAGGTTGCAGATCAGCGGCATGCGGGTCATGTCGTCGTTCTGCGAAAGCGCGGCGAGACGGAGTCGCTCCATGACCGTGTAGCTGTACTCGAGGCCGTATCCGACGGCACCGGTGGACGGGTCGATGATGATGCGGCCGGCGTCCAACCCCATCTGCGTGATGAGGATGTTGAGCTGCTTGGCCATGTTGACATCGATGGGGGTCTCCGCGACCACGATGTGCCCGTAGCCCAGGGCGGCAGCGGTTATCGCCTTGTAGTTGTCCTCCGTGGCAGGTCCGATAGCGAGTCTCGTGTCGGTGACCGCTTCGGCCACCTTCTTGAGCACCTCGGCGTCCTTGTCGGCGTTGCCGCTCCCGTAGACGATGACCGGCACGCTCACGGCGTCCACGACCGAGCGCACGGTCGCTGCGGCGTTCTCAGGAGAGGTGTCGGCGCCGTTGGGGTCGGTCGAGGCCAGCTGCACGCACACGACGTCCGCTCCATGCCGCTCCACGCAGGCCTTGGCCCACGTGGCGGGGGAACCGATCACATCGCCCAAGGCGTTCGTGAGCGCTTCCGGCCATCCGATCGGCTCGGCGTCGAAAACCTCCATCGCGATGACGGGTCTACGAGGAAGTTCTCCGTCGAAAGCGTAAAACGCCATCGCGCTCTCGCCGCCGATCGTGACGGCATCCTCGCCGCTGCCTAAGGTCACCTCTCGGATGCGTCCCCTGCCGTGCTCTATGGGTTCCACATAACCCATGGTTCGCCCTCCTCCTACTCGTACGAAGTGCTGCGCTCGGCAGCAATAACGGTGTTCTCCATGAGCATCGCGATCGTCATCGGGCCTACGCCGCCGGGCACCGGCGTGATCGCGCTCGCTCTCTTGGCGGCCGCATCGAACTCGACATCGCCGACGAGCCGGCCGTCCACCCGGTTGATACCGACGTCGATCACGACCGCGCCCTCTTTGATCCAATCGCCTTTGACCATCTCGGGACGACCGACCGCGACGATGACGACGTCGGCGGCGCGTACGTGA
>CAMTXY010000187.1:0-3913 GCA_947085795.1 uncultured Actinomycetes bacterium
AGCGGTCGCTTTCGCGGCGCAGATCGTCGAGGAATCGCGTCGGCTCGGGCGGCTCGTCTCCGATCTGCTCGAACTCTCCCGCCTCGAAGGCGCGCCGGCGCCCGACTCGGTGACGGACATCCGCGAAGTTGTCGCCAACGCGCTCCTCGGCCACCGTACCGTGGCCACGCAGGGCGGCCTGTCGCTCGAGCTCGACGACTCAGCGGTGCGCGGCGTGGACCTGTACGCCCGGGCGGACCCCACCGACGTGGCTGTCGCATTCGACAACCTGCTCGACAACGCGGTCAAGTACACCGAGACAGGCGGTGTGACCGTGTCGCTCGGTGCCGACGACGACGTGGTGCGCATCTCGTTCACCGACACCGGCATCGGCATCCCCGCCGAAGACGTCCCCCGCATCTTCGAGCGCTTCTACCGTGTGGACCGCGCTCGCTCGCGCGACGCCGGGAGCACGGGCCTGGGCCTGTCGCTCGTGCGACATGTGGTCGAACGCTCGAACGGCTCGGTCGAGGTGACATCTGAGCTCGGAACCGGGTCGACGTTCACCGTCACGTTGCCGCGGGCGCGCTGAGCGGTACGTGACGCGAGTCATGGGAGCCGCAACCCGTCGCGATCAGGTCGGCTCGTCGCCGCTCGTCAGGGCGAAGTAGATCGCAGCGCACAGCGTCATCCAGGCCGCCCCGAGGACCCACGCGGCAAGCACGTCGCCGAACCAATGCACGCCGAGATAGACGCGCGAGAACGCGACGAGGGCCGAGATCGCGACACAACCGGCGAGCACCCAGAAACGCGTCGAAGCGCGATGAGCCTCGAGCGCGGCCACGAAGAACACCATGCCGGCGAGCATGAACGTCGCGAGCGCATGGCCGGAGGGCAGGCTGTAGGAGTCCGGAATCGGGATGCGCGCGTACTCGATCCCGGGCCGCAACCGCTCGACGGCGATGCGCGCGATCTCGCCGATGAGGTAACCGACGCCAACGGTCACCGTGACGAGCACCGCCTGGGCGGGCCGCTTCTTGATGAACAGCACGACGGCGAGCAGCAGCGTGAGACTCGTGATGACCGCAGCGTCGCCGACGTGCGTGATCGCGCGCATGAACGCGTCGACCGCAGGAGAGTCGATTCCCCTGATCGCTGCCGAGACACGCATGTCAAGCGCCACGAACGGACGGTAGAGCACGACTGCGGCGACCAGCGCGAGAAACGCCAAGAGCGCCAGGCTGAACGCGATCACGAGCGCCCCGGGTCTCGGGTCGCGCCGCCACGACTCTGACGCCCTGCGTGTCATGCGGCCTCCTACCCGCTCGCCGTGTCCACGAGCCGCGCTGCGATCTGCTTCTTGCGGGACAGCACGCCGTCAAGCCAGGCCGAACCGGATTCGAGCGACACCCCGAGTCCCCGCTCGACCAGACGCGTCTTACCCACCGCCATGATCTCGCTTCCTTCGCGCACCACGTCGGTCACCATCAGCAACACGAGATCGTACCCTCGCACCTCGTGCAGCGACTCCATGACGCGACGCAGTTCGTCCGCATGCTCCATGACTGCGGCCAGATCGACGGTCTCGATCTGGCCGATCGCGGCGAACGTGTCACCGACCCGGTACTCCTTGAGGTCGGCTTTGACAGCGCGTTCGGCCACAAACGCCTCGCCCGCGCTGCGAGCCTTGAACATCTCCATGCCGAACTCGAGCGCGTCGATGCTGAGGAACGCCGCGAGCCGCCCGGCGACCCGGCGGTCCGTGTCGGTGGCGGTGGGCGATTTGAGCAGCACGGTGTCGGTCATCACAGCCGAGAGCATGAGCGCGGCCATCGCCTCGGGCGGCTTGACGCCGAGCTCCTCGTAGCGCAGCGCGACGACGGTCGCCGTGGAGCCGACGGGAAGGTTCAGGAACAGGACCGGACCCGTGG
Source organism: uncultured Actinomycetes bacterium (assembly GCA_947085795.1). GTDB lineage: Bacteria > Actinomycetota > Coriobacteriia > Anaerosomatales > UBA912 > CAMTXY01. The sequence goes on from CAMTXY010000187.1 coordinate 1,911, forward strand.
TCTGCACGTCGCCGACCCGGTGGTGGTCCACGATCTCGATGACGGCGGCCTCGGCGATTCCCGGCGCGGACTGGACGATCTCGTTGTGGTCGACCAGAACGACCCTGCGCCGCAGCCCGCGCGCCACGTTCGTGCGGGTCAGGATGCCGGCGAGATGCCCTTCTGCGTCGACCACCACGACCTCGCGGTGCGGGCTCGACAGCAGGTCCTCGGCGGCCTCCGACAGCAGCATCTCAGGCTCCACGTATAGCACGCCCGTATCCATGTGGTCACGCACGCTGTGCGACAGGTTCACAAGGCGCGCGGTGGCATATGTGTCGTGGAAGGTGGAGATGACCGCAGCCCCGCGCTCGACGGCCAGTGCGATGACCTGCTCATCCGGCTTTGCGCCGCCGGTGAGGACGAGACAGGCCACGCCGACATCTATCGCCATGGGCTGCGCGCGCTTGCGGTCACCGAGAATCAACGTGTCGCCGGGACCGATGTACCCGAGCATCGTCGAGGGCTCCATCGCGCCGATCAACACGTTTCCGGTCAGTTCGTGGGCCGGGTCGCCGACGAGCAGGTTGCCGTCGACGACGGCGACGAGCTGTTCGACGGTGACGTGCCGCGTCGAGAACCCGCGGATCTCGATCTCGTCGAGGTACATCTCGGCGAGGATGGTCTGGTTGACGAGTCCGCGAACCGACCCGCCCTCGAGCACCGGCAGGGCACGGACGCCGTGCTCGCGCATGAGGCGACCCGCCTCGAGCATCGTCTGGTCGGCGTTCACGCTCACCACGGCGCTGCTCATGACGTCACGCACCCGTGTGTGCACATGCTCGATCTCGAGCGGCGGCTCGACGCGGAACCGCTTGAAGACCCACTCGGTCTCCGGCGGCAGCGGGCCTAGGCGGGCCGGAACGTAAACGTTGTCGGCATCGGTGAGGTTCTTCAGGTGCGCGTACGCCACCGCAGAACAGATCGAGTCGTTGTCGGGGTTCTTGTGGCCGAAGACCAGGATGGGACCCATGGGACCGGATGACCTCCCGAGGTGTGACTACGGTGGCCTTGTGTGACCCCCTGCAGTGTTAGTCTTGCATGTTCCGAAGCGGAGCGTAACCCGCCAACAGGTTCTTCGTACCTGCGGTCCGAAACGACACCGTGATCCTGTCGCCCGACACTCCGGCGACCACGCCGATACCGAAGACCTTGTGCTCCACGGTCGCACCAACCTCGAACGTGACCGGCGCGAGGTTCTCACGAAGGGCGCCGCCTACGCTTGTCGACGAACCGGAGCCGAACACGCGGCTTCCGCTCATACCCAGGGACCCTACACCGCTCGCCTTGACGTGCTCCTCGGGGATCTCGGCGATGAAGCGGCTGGGGGGGTTGTGCTGGGTCGAACCGAACAGCGAGCGTGCGTGCGCGTGCGTCAGATAGAGGCGCTCGCGGGCGCGTGTGATGGCGACGTAGGCCAGGCGGCGCTCCTCCTCGAGACCTGACTGCTCGAACATCGAATTGACGTGGGGGAAGATGCTGTCCTCCAGGCCGACCACGAACACGACGGGGAACTCGAGGCCTTTGGCGGTGTGAACGGTCATGAGCGTCACCGCGCGCTCGCCCTCCTGCAGGGAATCGATGTCGCTGCGCAGGGCGACCCACTCCATGAAGCTAGCAAGATCGGGCTCGAGATCATCGTCACCGGACGGCGCATGTGCTGCGGCGAACTCCTCGGCCACACCGCAGAACTCCCGGATGTTCTCGACGCGCCCCTCGGCTTCGAACGTGCGATCAACCTGAAGCGCAGTGATCAGCCCGCTTCGCTCGATGACGGCTTCGACCTGCTCGCGAAGGGAAGCGCCCGGAAGCGCCCGCAACTCGTCGAGCAACTCGACGAACGGCCCGACCTTGGCCGCGGGGCCGCTGCCGTAGTCGCCTGCCGCACACAGGCGCAGCGCGGCCTCGAACGACACGGCTTTCGACAGCCCCTCGAATTCGATGCGCTCGATGGTGGTCTTGCC
>CAMTXY010000188.1:0-3347 GCA_947085795.1 uncultured Actinomycetes bacterium
CATCACGCTGGTCTCGCCGAGGCGGACGCGGTGCTCGTGCTCGCGTGCGGCGCCGGCGTACAGACGGTCGCGGATTCGACGGACAAGCCGGTGTTTCCCGGGCTCGAGTCGGCGTTCCTCGGCAATGTGATCAGGCATGGCGTGTTCGAGGAGCGCTGCCAGATGTGCGGCGAGTGCGTGCTCGACCTGACTGCGGGGATCTGTCCGGTCACGACGTGTCCGAAGGGGCTGCTCAACGGCCCGTGCGGCGGGATGTGGCAGGGTAAGTGTGAGGTGCTGACGGACCGCGAGTGTACGCACGTGCGCATCAGCGAGCGGCTCCGGGAGCAGGGACGCGACGTCGGCGATGTGCTTCCGCCGAAGGATTTCTCGTGCAAACTCAAGCCCGGTGCGGTGAATCTGCGCGAGGGGCGTGAGCGTCGTGGTGGGCGCGGGGCTGGAGGCACGGGCGAGCGCGATAGCGCCGACGGTGCGGGGCCTGGGGGTGAGGGCCGATGAGCCGCCTGCGCGGGGCCCTGGAGCGCGGCGAGTTCGTCGTCACCGGCGAAGTGGCTCCGCCGCTGGGGACCGACACGTCGGCGATGCTCGCGAGTGTGGCCGCACTCGGTCCGCTGTGTCACGCGCTCAACGTCACCGACAACCAGGGCGCGACGCTGCACATGTCGTCGCTTGCCGCGGCGCGCGCGGTGCTCGACGCAGGGTTCGAGCCGATTTTCCAGCAGACGTGCCGCGACCGTAACCGGCTCGCGCTGCAATCCGATCTGCTCGCCGCCTGGTCGCTCGGGCTTGAGAACCTGCTCGTGGTCACCGGGGATGATCCTCGCGGAGGTGATCACCCGCACGCCAAGGGCGTGTTCGATCTCGACTCGACGCAGCTGTTGGGGATCGCGACAGGGATGAACGCCGGTCACGACATGCTCGGCCGTGAGCTGGACGGCGGGACCGGGTTCTTCATCGGAGCGGCGGCGTTCCCGGAGGCCGAGCCGTACGACGTGCAGTCGACGAGGGCGCGGCGCAAAGCGGCTGCGGGCGCGCGGTTCTTCCAGACGCAGGCGGTCTTCGATCTCGACCGGCTCGCTCAGGCCACCGCCGGCCTGCGGAGCGAGGGCGCGTATGTGATCGCCGGCATCCTGCTGCTCAAAAGCCTGCGGGTCATCGATTTCATCAACACGAAGCTTGCCGGACTCATGGTCCCGCCGCACATCGAGCAGCGCATCAAGGGCGCGATCGATCCGGCCGCCGAGGCGGTCGCGCTCGCGCGCGAGCAGGTCGCGGCGTGCCGTGAGATATGCGACGGCGTGCACATCATGCCCCTCGGGCTAGATGCGGCGGTACCGGAGATCCTTGACGGGTAATACGATAGGGAGGCGTTCCATGCGAATCACGGTGCTCGGTGGGGGACCAGGCGGGTATACCGCGGCGTTCGAAGCGGCCCGGCTCGGCGTCGAGGTCACGCTCGTGGAGAAGGAGCGCCTCGGGGGGACGTGCCTGAACCGGGGATGCATCCCGACGAAAACCATCCTGCGCTCGGCGCACATCGTCGCCGACACGCGCGCCGCCGCCGAGTTCGGTCTCGATGCCGGGGTCGCCACCGTCGATATCCACAAGTTGCGTACGCGCAAGGAGCGCGTCGTCGACGAGCTCGTCTCGCAGGTCGAGGGGCAGGTCAAACGCCTGAAAGTGCGTGTCGTGAGCGGTGTCGGCCGGCTTGTCGACCCCAAGACCGTCGAGGTTGCGCTCGCCGAGGGCGGCACGGAGCGCATCGAGGGCGATGCGGTCATACTCGCCACAGGATCAGCGGTCCTCAAGCTCCCGAACATCGACCACGACCTCGAGGGCGTGTGGACGAGCGACGCCGCCGTCTCGCTGACCGAGATCCCGAAGGACATCATCATCATCGGCGGCGGTGTGGTCGGCCTGGAGTTCGCGTGCGCGTACGCGGCGTTCGGTTCGCGCGTCGTGGTCGTCGAGCTCATGGAGCAGGTTCTGCCGGGCAACGACAAGCGCGTCGCCAAGCTCGCCCAGGCCAAGCTCGAGGAGCTCGGTGTGGAGTTCTTCCTCGGCGATGCGGTCGAGACCGTCGAGCGGGTCGGCGACCGCATGCGTGCCACGCTGCGCAGCGGAAGCGCGCTCGAGAGCGGCATCGTCATGAGCGCCGTCGGCCGTATTCCCGACTCCGCGGGGCTGGGCCTGGCCGAGGTCGGCATCGAGATGGACCGGGCCGCCGTGCGGGTCGACGAGCACTTCCGCACCAATGTGCCCGGCGTGTGGGCGATCGGCGATCTAATCGGCGGCATGATGCTCGCGCACGTCGCCGAGGAAGAGGGCATCGCCGCGGCCCGCAACGCGGTGGCCGTCTTGCGAGGAGAGCAGCCGTCGGAAACGGTGTGCCTCGAGTGCATCCCGGCGTGCGTCTACACGTTTCCTGAGATCGCGGGCGTCGGCTCGAGCCGTGACGGCGCCAAAGAGCGCGGCGTCGACGCGGTCCAGGCGGTCGCGAAGTTCGCCGCCAACGGCAAGGCGCTCGGTGAGGGCGAGTCCGACGGGTTCGTGCAGCTCGTAGCCGAGAAGGGGACCGGGCGCATCGTGGGCTGCCAGATCGTCGGCCCCCATGCGGTCGAGATCATCCACGAGGTCGCCGTCGCGATGCGTCACGGCATCACCGTCGGGGGACTCGCGCACACCGTCCATGCGCACCCGACCGTGAGCGAGGTCATCCGGTTCGCTGCGCTCGACGCGGCGGGCAAGGTGTGAGGGCGGGGAGTCCTATGACGCGCGTCTCGGTGGTCGTGCCGACGCTCAACGAAGCTGCGCTCCTGCCGGGGCTGCTGGAAGCGCTGCGTACTCAGACGGTGCCATCGCACGAGATCATCGTCGCTGACGCCGGATCGATCGACGACACGCGGACCATCGCCACCGCTGCCGGTTGCATCGTCGTCGACGGGGGTCCGCCGGGGGTCGGTCGCAACGCAGGCGCGGCGGTGGCCACGGGTGAAGCGCTGCTCTTCCTCGATGCCGACGTCAGGCCGGAACCCGACTTCCTCGAGCGCGCGCACGCGGAGTTCGAGCGGTCCGGTTGTGTGGTCGCGACGTGCCTGATAGCGCCGCTCGAGCCGGGCGCGCTCAATGCGTTCCTGGCTGAGACCGCCAACCTGTACCTGCAGGTCATGCATCCGATCTCGCCCCGCGCACCGGGCTCATGCGTGTTGTGTCTTCGCTCGGTCCATGAGGCGATCGGTGGCTTCGACGAGTCGCTCAAACTCGCCGAGGACCATGACTACGTGCAGCGCGCGGCGGTCCTTGGCGGCTTCTCGGTCCTGACGGGCGTTGCGATGCCGACTTCGATG
>CAMTXY010000189.1:0-1369 GCA_947085795.1 uncultured Actinomycetes bacterium
CGCGCGGCCCGTACGGGCAGCGTGCCGTGTCACCGAAGTAGACGATCGACTCGTGCGGGAGCGCGTCGACAAGCGACCGCGCCACGGTCAGTCCGCCAAGCCCGCTGTCGAAGACGCCGATCGGTCGCGTATCCATGTAGATAAGTATACCTGTGCAACGGCGGCGGACGGCACGCGCGATCGAAGCGCGATCGAAGCGCTATACTCTCGTCCATGCACACTCTGGTGATATGCATCGGGAACAAGGCGCGCAGTGACGACGGCGTCGGCAGGCTGGTCGGCGAATCGATCGAAGCGCGACTATCCGCCGATGTCACGCTCATCAACCAACCGCAGCTCGACGTGGTAATGGCCGAGGATATCGCCCGCGCCGCCCTCGTCGTGTTCGTGGATGCCGAGCGGCGCGACGGCCCGGCTGTTTCGGTGGACGAGATCGCGGCCGGCACCGCGGGAACCCACGCGCACGCAGTCGATCCCGCCGGTCTCCTCGCGCTAGCCGACACCTTGTACGGCAGCACGCCACGCAGCCTGCTCGTGAGCATCGCGGGTCCACGGATGGGACACGGCGAGGGCCTGTCGGACACGGCGCGGGCCGCCTCCGAAGAAGCGGCCCGCGTGGTTCTCGATCTGGTCAGTCGGAAGCCCTACACCGCGACCGACCTCCACTGACGAAGCGCATCCTGCGCGCCTGAAGCGCCCCACATGTCGATCACGCGCTGATCGCATGAGATCGCCGCGCAGAGCTTATCGTACGCGCTGGCATCGATGTGTATCGTGTTCGCCCCGGATGCGTTGGATGCCGAGGCGACGATCAACATCGCCACCGCCTTGCCGAAGCTCGACTCAAGTCGCATGCGCACGTGGTTCTCGAAGGCAGCCTGATACTCCATCTAGACCGCCCCCCTCTTGGCGACGATAGACCCATCGGGGGCGATCATCTCAACGACGAGCGGCATCCGGCCGATCTCATGGGTCGCACAACTCAGACATGGATCATGAGCCCTGATGCCGAGCTCCATCCTGCGGACCGTGGCATCCGATAACGCCTCGTCCTTACTGACCGCACGAGCTGCTTCGAGCACCACTCCGTCGAGGGACGCCACGTTGTGTGTCGTGGCCACGACAAGATTCGCCTTGGTCACGCGCCCGACGTCGTCCGCCTCGTATTGATGGATGAGCGTCCCTCGAGGCGCTTCGATCGACGCGATGCCGGTTCCGGAGCCGCGCTCCACCTTGACACGCACGTCATCGGAGTGAGCGTCTGCATCGGTGAGGATGGTTTCCATGCGCTCGTACGACGCGACTAGTTCGATCATACGGGCCCAGTGGTATGCGAGGACAGCATGGACCGGGCGACCGAGTTCTGAGC
>CAMTXY010000190.1:0-1781 GCA_947085795.1 uncultured Actinomycetes bacterium
AAGGAGGAGGGCGGCCGTCACACCCCGTTCTTCGACGGCTACCGTCCGCAGTTCTACTTCCGCACCACCGACGTGACCGGCGTGGCGCACCTGCCCGACGGCACCGAGATGGTCATGCCCGGCGACAACGTCGAGCTGCGCGGCGAGCTCATCGCCCCGATCGCGATGGAAGAGGGCCTGCGCTTCGCCATCCGCGAGGGCGGACGCACCGTGGGTTCGGGTCGAGTGACCAAGATCCTCAAGTAGGCTGGTCGCCGCTGAATGTTTCACGCGGGGTCCGGCGGGTGTCGCCGGACCCCGTTTTGCCGCTCGAATGTACGACGCGGCCGATTGACAGTGCTGAAAACGGGGTGCTAGAGTACCCTACCGCATCCCCGCATCCGCCCCGCTTCGCGCGTGGCCGGCAGGAGGACTAATGAGGACCTTGGTCACGCTGGCGTGTGCCGAGTGCAAGCGCCGCAACTACACAACGAAGAAGAACAAGCAGAACAACCCCGAGCGCATCGAGTTCAAGAAGTACTGCAAGTGGTGCAGAGTCCACACGGTGCACAAGGAGACGCGGTGATTCCGTTTCCGTTGAACAAGTACAGGCCAGTAGCTCCAATTGGTTAGAGCGCCGGTCTCCAAAACCGGATGTTGGGGGTTCGAGTCCCTCCTGGCCTGCCAGAGCGATTTCGCCGCCGCAGTCCGACCGCGGCGGTCGATTGCGGGGCGTGTGAGCGTCCCGGTGACAGGGAAGAAGTGAGAGATGGCCAAGCCGAGTGCCAAGGCAATAAAACGCAATCCGATCGCACGCGTAGCGGAGTATTTCCGCGATGTCGTGGCGGAACTCAAGCGTGTGGTGTGGCCGACGCGGCCCGAGGTGTTCAATTCGAGTCTCGTGGTCATCACCACGTTGGCGTTCTTCGTGGCGTTCACCTTCGTGGTGGACCAGGCCGCAATTTTCGTAGTGTCGTTCATCGCCGGGATAGGCGGCTGATGATGGCCAAGAAGTGGTATGTCATTCACACCTACTCCGGATACGAGAACAAGGTCAAGACCAACCTTGAGCACCGTATCGCCTCGATGGGCATGGCCGACAAGATCTTCGATGTCCTCATCCCGCGAGAGACGGTGACTGACATCAAAGAGGGTGGCCGGAGGGTCACCAGCGAGAAGAAGGTCTTCCCGGGTTACATCCTCGTCGAGATGGAACTCGACGATGATTCCTGGTACGTGGTCAGGAACACCCCCGGGGTGACCGGTTTCGTCGGTTCGCAAGGTAAGCCCGTTCCGCTCTCGCGGGACGAGCACCGTCGCATCGTGAAGCGTACCGAGGCAGGCGCCAAGCTCAAGACCTCGACTGACTTCTCCGAAGGCATGACGGTCAAGGTCACCAGTGGCCCGCTCGCGGAGTTCGATGGCGTGATCTCCGAGGTCAACATCGATCAGGCCAAGGTCAAGGTCATGGTCTCGATCTTCGGCCGCGAGACCCCGGTAGAACTCGGCTTCGACCAGGTCTCTAGGCTCTGATACGTAGACAGGCAGTGCGGACCGCCGCGGGGCGGTCCGCATCGACAGTGAGGACGTGACGCGGACAGATGGCCAAGAAGATCGCGGGCTACATCAAGCTCCAGATTCCTGGTGGCCAGGCCAACCCGGCACCCCCCGTGGGTCCCGCGCTCGGTCAACACCAGGTCAACATCATGCAGTTCTGCCAGGCTTTCAATGTTGACACACAGGACAAGATGGGCACCATCATCCCCGTTGAGATCACGGTCTACGAGGATCGCAGCTTCACC
>CAMTXY010000191.1:0-1216 GCA_947085795.1 uncultured Actinomycetes bacterium
CGCTATCTCCGGCAACAGGTTCTCTGGCAACAGGCCGGTCATTCCGCGTCGTCCTCCGAGTCCCTGCCTAGCCGTTCATCGTCAACTCGATCCGCGCCGAGAGCCATCGCGATGCCGCCAAAGACCCTCACCCTCCAAGCCGACCGCCAGAACTCCGCGGTAGCCCCCACACGTACGATACTCCCAGCGGCGCTATCCTCGGCGGCGACCGCCACGAACCGCTGCCGGAAGACGACGCGCAGGACAAGACCGGCCATACCCGTCAGGAGCGCCGCTACGAACCACGGGACGCCGGGATTGCGCACTATGCGGACTTCCGCGTAGTAGCGGATCGAGGGGACAGTGACCGTGTAGCCGAAGAACTCGGCCGTCTCGCCCAGGCGCAGCTCGCCCTCGTACGCGGGCGAGCCTCCCTCATCCAGCATGACGTCTCTTACGCGGAGCAGCACGAGCGGATCGACCAGATTGAAGCTCCTGCTCTGTATCTTCTTGCCGTCAAGCGAGGCGTCCGGAAAGACCTGTATCTCGATCTGGTAGGGCGAGCCGGCGATATCGACCCGGTCGGTCGACCCGGGAGGAAAGACCTTCAACTTCACGAAGCCGTCCGCGATGGTCCCTTCGGGTCCTTCGATGCGGAACTCGGGAGCGTACCCGAACCCGTCTATGGCGACGGAGGCGTTTCCGATGTGCGCGGGGCGGTTGACGGCGATCACCCGGCTGCGCTCGCCCGCATGCGAGATCCGCGCCTCGAGCTTGGTGAACAGCTGTACGTCCTTCCAGAAGGCCGGCTCGATCGTCAGAAGCTCGAATGTGACAGCCGGCAGACGCGATTCGGGGATCGCAGCCATCTCATCGACGGACGGCTCCGCGTACGCTTCACGCACCGAACCGTCGAAAGCCTCGCCCTCGACGAGTACGGCCTTCCCACGGAAGTACCCTTGGGCGTTAAGGATCGTCGAGACCGCGATCAGCGTCAGCGCCAGATGGGACAGAATGGTGCCCACCGAGGAGAACCGGCCGAAGCGCGCGTACACGCGCCCGGCTTCGCGCCTGACGCGATAGCCACGGCGTCTGAGTCTGCGCGCGGTCGCGTCAAGCGCACGCGCAGCGTCCATGCCGGTGGCGATAGCCCGAACGCGCCCCCCGCACCCCCAAATTTTCCAGCCCCCGGGCGGTGCGCGCGTAGCCAACCACAGAAAGCGTAGGGGGGGCCGCC
>CAMTXY010000192.1:0-5429 GCA_947085795.1 uncultured Actinomycetes bacterium
CGATGCAGTTGTTAACCTGCGAGAAAGCGGCATTCAAGGTGTCATACTCGAGCGGATTGCCAACGGCACGCCGTTTCTCGGCATCTGTTTAGGGATGCAGCTGTTAGCGACCGAAGGACTTGAAGATGGACGGTGGCAGGGACTCGGAATCGTACCTGGGCGCTGCGAACGGCTGCCTGGTGGCGTGAAGGTGCCACATATCGGCTGGAACAGTGTCGAATACCCGCGTAGCAGCATGCTTTTCGAGGGCATCTCCGAGGGCACGGCGTTCTACTTCGTGCACAGTTACCGTCTCGTCCCTGACGATGCTTCCTGTATCATCGGGACTACGGAGCATGGCGTGGTTTTCGCCGCGGCGGTGCAGGCCGGGCCGTGCGCGTGGGCGGTACAGTTCCACCCGGAGAAGTCCTCCGGGATGGGGCTACGGCTGCTGGGTAATTTCGGACGCGTCGTACAGGAGCACGCAGTATGAAGATATTTGCCGCGATAGACATCCTCGATGGCAAGGTGGTGCGTCTCTACCAGGGTCGCCTGGACGCCGTGAAGGTCTATCACGACGATCCGGTGGAGCAGGCCCGCATCTGGATCGACCAGGGCGCCGAGTGGCTGCACGTCGTCGATCTGGACGGAGCGGTGCTCGGTGAGCCGAAGAACGCCGACATCATCGCTCGCATAGTCAAAGCGATCGGTGTCCCCGTCCAGACCGGGGGCGGCATCCGTTCGATGGAGACGCTCGAGCGGCTGTTCGACGCGGGCGTGTCGCGCGCGGTGCTCGGCACGGCGCTCGTGACGCACCCCGAGCTTGTGAGCGAGGCGTGCGTGAGGTATCCCGGCATCGTCGCGGGCATCGACGCGCGTAACGGCAAGGTCGCCATCGAGGGTTGGAAGCAGGGCACGGAACGCGGCGTGCTCGAGCTCATCCGCGAACTCGAGCTGCTCGGTGTCAACCGCGTCGCCTACACCGATATCTCGAGGGACGGCACGCAGGCCGGCATCAACTACGGCGCGTACCGGGCGCTCGTCGACTGGATCGACATTCCCGTGATCGCGAGCGGGGGCGTGGCCACGCTCGAAGACATCCGAGACCTCGTGTCGATTGGAGAGCGCATCGAAGGCGTCATCATCGGCACCGCGCTTTACGAAGGCAACTTCACGTTGCACCAGGCCATCGCCGCCGGGCACGACATCGGGGAGGCGTGAGCCGCCGGTGCTGACCGCGCGCGTGATCCCGTGCCTTGACGTCGACAAGGGCCGCGTGGTCAAGGGCGTCAACTTCGCGGATCTGCGCGATGCCGGTGACCCCGTCGAACTCGCGGCCGTCTACGATCAGGCGGGCGCTGACGAACTCGTTTTTCTCGACATCACCGCGACGCACGAGGAGCGTCCCTACATGCTCGAGGTGGCGACTCGCACTGCCGAGGAGGTCTTCATCCCGTACACGGTCGGCGGCGGCATGCGTACAGAGGATGATATCCGTGCGATGCTGTCGGCCGGGTGCGACAAGGTTTCGATGAACTCGGCGGCCGTCAAGGCACCTGAGCTCGTCACGCACGCCGCAGGCATCTACGGTTCGCAATGCATCGTGGTGGCCATCGACGCGCGCCGCGTACCGGGTTCGAGTCCGGCTCGCTGGGAGGTCTTCGTCGCCGGAGGCCGCACGAACAGCGGACTCGACGCGGTCGAATGGGTCCGCGAGGCTGAACGGCGAGGCGCGGGTGAGATCCTGCTCACGAGCATGGATCGCGACGGCACGAAGGACGGTTACGACATCGACCTGACGCGCGCGATCACCTTGGCGGTCAACATCCCCGTGATCGCGAGCGGCGGCGCGGGTGAACTCGACCACTTCGCCGAAGTCGTGCTCGAGGCCGACGCCGACGCGGTGCTGGCAGCGAGCGTCTTTCACTTCGGCGAGTTCACGATAAGGCAGGTCAAGGAGCACATGCGTTCAAGCGGCATCCCTGTGCGGTTGTGACGGAAGGAGTCGCGGATGGACCGCGAGAAGGACTCGCTTGCGATCGATGACCTGAAGTTCGATGACGCGGGGCTCATCCCGGCGGTCGTGCAGCAGTACGACACCCTCGAAGTGCTCATGGTCGCGTACATGAACCGCGAGTCCGTAGCCAAGACGCTTCAGACCGGCAGGACCTGGTTTTGGAGCCGCAGCCGTCAGGAGTATTGGATGAAGGGCGAGTCATCCGGTCACGTCCAGGCGGTCAAGAACGTGCTCTACGATTGCGACGCGGACTGCCTGCTCGTGCTCGTGGACCAGACGGGAGTGGCGTGTCACACCGGTAAGCGTACGTGCTTCTACCGCTCGTTCGAACTGCCCGGAGAGCCGACTCCGCCGCGGTCTTCGGACATCGGTGAAGTCCTTTGCGAGTTGTATGCCGTGCTCGAACAGCGCAAGCGGGACATGCCCGAGGGTAGCTACACCGCGAAGCTCCTGCTCGGCCACGAGGACAAGCTGCTCAAGAAGATAGGCGAAGAGGCCACAGAGGTCGTCATGGCCGCCAAGGACGGCGACGTCGGGCAGCTACGCTACGAGATCGGCGACCTCGTCTACCATCTCATGGTCGTGATGGTCCGCGCTGGACTCACGCTCGAAGACGTCGCGGCCGAGCTCGCCGAGCGGCGTCGCGCGTAGGGACGTTCCGGAGATGAGTCGTCCAATGCGTTCGCTATCGGGGGAGACCACTTCTGGCTGTTCGCCGCTCTCAGCGCGGCGGCGCGATGACCTTGATCCTATACCCGTTACCGGAGCAGTGGGGGCATGGCGTGTTCTTGGAGTGGCCGTCTCGCGTGCTGATGCGCACGAACTTGTTGCCGTTGCACTTGGTGCACCGCTCTTTGTGAACCATGGTGACCTCCAGCGCCTATCTTGACCCCATATATTTACATCGTCAACACGATGACGGAGCTGAACATCGGACAGCATGATGTGTGCCGAGTGAGGGCGACCGGTGGGCGGCCCACCCGGAGATAAGCCACGGTTCGGGCACGACGGCCTTTACCGGTAGAATCGTGAGCGACGACGTTCGGGGGAGAGGAGCGGTCAGTGCGGTATGCGGTGGTCGCGTGTTCGCTCGTCGCGGTGTGCGTTCTCACCGGCTGCGCCCTTCCGGGCGCTCCTCGGCTGTCCGATGGGGCCGTCACAGACGTGTCCTTCGAGCCGACACCGGTTTCACCCCCACCACCGTTCGGCCCTGAGCCGCCGACTGACGTCGCGGGTACGGCTGATGGGATCAAGGTCCCCTCGTTCCTCGGCGGACCGCACCGCCGTACGTATGGGCGCGGACCGGTCCCCGGTCGGCTCGATCTGATCTGGAAACACCGGATCGGAACGGGTCGGACCGGAGGAGCCGGTGGCACATCGCTGACCTGGTCTGGCACCGGTTGGACCGGTCAACCCACGCTCGTTCGGGAGAAAGGGCGCGACTTCCTGTTGATCGGCGGGTACGACCACAACCTGCGCAAGATCGACGCGCAGACGGGTGAGGCGGTGTGGACGCACCGGTTCCCCGATGTGATCAAGAGCACGAACACGGTGTTCGCGCCGCCAGGCGGCGAAGGCGACCCTGGCAGCTATGTGGTGGTGGCGGGCTCCCGGCGCGGGTTCGGAGTGTCCCTCGGCTCGTCGGCGATCGCCCCGGTGCGCGCTGTGTCGTACGCGACAGGCGAGGAGCTCTGGCGACTGCCCGTGCCGCGCACGCGCAGTTACAGTCAGGATGCCGACGCCAGCCCGCTCTTCGTCAACGGACGGCTCTACGTCGCCGTCGAGTCGGGGTATGTCTACGCCCTCGAACCCACCGGTACCGTCGCATGGAACGGCTACCGATCCCCGGTCGTCATCGCGCGGTCTCCGGCGCTTTACGACGCGCGTGATGTCACGCGACACGGCGGCAACCTCGTGCTGGAGTCCTCGCCGGTCGTCGCCGGGAACACGTTGTACATCGCTGCAGGCTCCGGGCATGTCTACGGACTCGACATGGACGACCTCTCAGTCGTTTGGGACTACTACATCGGCTCGGATCTCGACGGCACCATCGTCGCGAACGCTGACGGCCACCTACTCGTGCCGGTCGAAAAGCAATACATCCCCGGCAGCGGAGGCGTGTTGCGGCTCGATCCGAGCAAGCCGCCCGCAGAAGCGGTCGTCTGGTTCTTCCCGACGCTGGACCGGGGTGTCGCTGAATGGGAGGGCGGCGTTGTCGGGTCGGTCGCGATCAACGATGACTACGACCCCGAATGGCGCCGGCCGCCGATCGCCGCATTCAACTCCGTCGACGGCTACCTATACGTCGTTTCGCAGGATCGCGTCGACGGGGTGACACGGGGACCGAACCGCGAGCCGGACGTGCCGCTGCCGGTCCTCGTGTATCGCCATGCGATCGGCGGCAGCATCTCGACACCGGTCATCGTCGACGACCATATCATCACCGCCGGGTACGACGGGCGTGCCCGCATCTTCGCCGTGGCGTACGAACCGATGGAGGCCGGAACGGCCGCTGGGCGCGGCGTTCTCCTTCGGGGTCGCGACGGGTCGTGGTACGACGTCACGGTCAACGAGGTCGCTTCGTTCGCGGGGGGAGGATCGTTCGAATCGACGCCGCTCGTATGGGAGGGCCGCGTTTACATCGGCTCGCGCGACGGTTACCTGTACTGTCTCGGAGTGTTGCCGTGAGTGTCGGTACCGCGTGTCTGGAACTTGCTGGTACTTTGCTGGCAGGAATGGTTATTGTCGCAGGTAGAGCGGGGTTAGCAGGACACGTTCATATGCAGGTCAGCAAAGCGCCGCATCGCTTAGCCAGGGCTGACTGGAGTCGAGCGTGAGAGGCACATGTTGAAGACCCGGATTACCCCTTACCACGCCAAGTACTTCGCATACGATCTCACGCGCCGCTCGACCGGCGGCCTCGATCGGCTCTCGTCGGCGCTGTTCGACGCTTCGGTCGACCTCAATCCGCATCAGATCGAAGCAGCGCTGTTCGCCTTGGAATCCCCGCTGTCGAACGGCGCGCTATTGGCCGACGAGGTCGGTCTGGGCAAGACCATCGAGGCCAGCATCGTCATGTGCCAGTACCGGGCCGAACGGCGGCGCCGACTGCTGGTCATCTGCCCGGCGTCGCTCAGGAAGCAGTGGGCGCTCGAGCTCGAGGAGAAGTTCAACCTTCCCACGTTCATCGTGGACGCGAAGTCGCGCTCAGGCAGACGGACGCTCCTGCTCACCGCGACGCCGCTCCAAAACTCGCTGCTGGAGCTCTACGGGCTCTCAACACTCATCGATGACCGGCTCTTCGGCGATGTGGACTCGTTCCGGTCGCTGTACGCGAACGCGGGAGGAGATCTGGCGGGTCTTCGGCGAAGGCTGTCGAGCTTCGTGAAGCGGACCCTGAGGAATCAGGTCATCGAGTACGTCCGCTACACCG
>CAMTXY010000193.1:0-1943 GCA_947085795.1 uncultured Actinomycetes bacterium
ACGCCGTCCGTAGCTGTGCCGGCGTGCCGTCGGCGATGATCGATCCCTCGTAGATGAAGGCGACCCGGGGGCAGCGCTCCGCCTCGTCCATGTAGTGCGTCGTCACGAACAGCGTGACCCCGGACTCCGCCAGTTCGTAGAGCGACTCCCAGAACCGTTTGCGCGCCGAGGGATCCACACCTGCGGTCGGCTCGTCGAGAAAGAGCATCTCCGGTTCATGGATCGTGGCGCAGCCGAGCGCGAGCCGCTGCTTCCAGCCGACGGACAGGTTGGCTGTCAGCTCGTCCTCGCGTCCGGCGAGTCCGGCCATCTCGATCACGTACGCGCGTCGTGCGGCGGAACGTTCCTCGGCAAGGCCGTAGACGCCGGCGTAGAATCGGAGGTTCTCGTCGACGGTGAGATCCTCGAACAGCGAGAAGCGCTGGCTCATGTAGCCGATCCGGCGGCGGATGTCCTCGGCCTGGCGCACGATGTCGAAGCCCAGGACGCTCGCCTCACCTGCGGTGGGTGCGATCACGCCGCACAGCATGCGGATCGTCGTGGTCTTGCCCGACCCGTTCGGGCCGAGGAAGCCGAAGATCTCACCGCGGCGCACATCGAGGTCGACCGCATCGACGGCGGTGAAGTCGCCGAAGCGCTTGGTCAGCCCACGGACGAGGATCGCCGCCGGGACGGACGGGGTCTCCTCGGCAGGCGGCTGCATGCGGGTACGGCGGCGGAACAACGGCATCGCGGGTCTCCTAGTCGGTCAACCGTTTGCGGAAGCGGACGAGTGCGGCGGCGAAGATGATCGTCGAGAAGGCGGCCATGGCGGCGAACTGCGGCCACAGCTCGGCGAACCCCGAGCCTTTCATGAAGTTGGCGCGCAGCAGTTCGAGCGCGTAGCGCAGGGGGATGAGGTAGGTGATCGGCACGACCGGTGCCGGCATCGACTCGATCGGGAAGATGAAGCCGGAGAGCACGATCGTCGGGATCATGAGGAACATCGTCATCTGCTGCGCCTGATGTCGCGTGCGCGAGAGCGTGGAGATGATGAGTCCCTGGCCGAGGGTGGTGAACATGAACAGCGCCATACCGGCGGCGATGACCGCCACGCTGCCGTTGAAAGGCACGCGGAACCACACGATGCCGACCGTCATGACCGCGAGGATCTGCACGACCGATAGCAACACGTAGGGCACAAGCTTGCCGACGAGGTACTCACCGCGCGTGATCGGCGTGACGAACATCTGCTCGAGCGTGCCACGCTCGCGCTCGCGCACGATGGCCTGCGCCATGAGTGCGGTGCTCGACAGCATGAGGATGAACGCCACGAGCCCGGGCACCATCGCGTTGACGCTGCGAAGCGTCGGGTTGAACAGCACGCGCACGCGCGCGTCGATGCCCGCGCCGTCGGGGACCAGACCGGTGCCCTCGGCTCGCCCGCGCGTCCAATCTCCGATGACCTGCGTCGCATACCCGGACGCGACCGAGGCGGTCTTGCTGTCCACGCCGTCGACGATCACCTGCACCGGCGCCTGCTCGCCGCGCTCGAGCCCTCGCTCGAGCCCTCGCGGTAGCACGAGCGCGAGCTGGACGCGGCCACCGTCCATGAGCGGGCGAAGCGCACCCTCCTCGGCGGGTCGTTCGATGATCTTGAAGTAGCCGGCGTTCTCCATCGCCGAGGAGAGCTGGCGCGAGACCACGGAGCGGTCCTGGTCGATGATCGCGGTGGGGATGTTCGTGACGTCGGAGCCGACGACGTAGCCGAACATGATGAGCTGCAGAACGGGCTGGATGAAGACGAGCGGCAACAGCATCCGGTCGCGCCTGAGCTGCACGAACTCCTTCCAGACCAGCAGTTTCACGCGCGCCCACGACATGCTATGCCGCCCTCCTCGTGTAGAGCAGCGACGCGAGCGTGAGCGCGATGAGCGCGTAGACCGAAAGCGCGGTGATCTGTG
>CAMTXY010000194.1:0-2222 GCA_947085795.1 uncultured Actinomycetes bacterium
AACTGGTGGCGGGAATGCGTTCCCGATCTGGCGATAGGCTGCTGTCTTGCGCCCCGCAAACGCCCACTCGTCGGGGAAGCCCTGGATTCGTGCAGTCATACGGATAGTGAGCCGAGGCATGCCCACGAAGTCGGGCGCGGGTGCTTCATCTGCGATTCCACGCCCGTCGACATCGAGCGCTTCCCAGGCACGCTTCGCCCGAGTTGGTC
Organism: uncultured Actinomycetes bacterium; assembly: GCA_947085795.1. Lineage (GTDB taxonomy): Bacteria > Actinomycetota > Coriobacteriia > Anaerosomatales > UBA912 > CAMTXY01. Next base: position 210 of record CAMTXY010000194.1, read on the forward strand.
CCAGGTCGGGTCCACCATGCTTCTTGGATCCGCCGACGAGCGTGGGTGCGATTGAGTCTGCGCGATCACGCCAGGACTCAACCCCTCGCCATCCGTTGGCGCCCATCAGATCCTCGAGCAGCTCACCAACGGTAGGCGGAGTCTGGGCGGCTGGCGAGGGCCACACGAATCCTTCCGAGAGATCCTTGCGGATTCCGACGAAGACGACGCGCGGCCGAAGTTGCGAGACGCCATAGTCAGATGCATTCAGTAGGCGCCAGGCAGGAACGTAGCCCAGGTCACGAAGCTGATGTTCCACTTTGCGGCGGTAATCGTCGAAGACCGCATCCAGCAGTCCGCGGACATTCTCGAGCATGACGGCACGGGGACGACACTCATCGACGAGCCTGATTGCCTCCGGAAACAGGTCGCGCTCATCATCAGCGCCCAGCTGCCTGCCCGCCTTCGAAAAGGGGGGACAGGGAACGCCTCCGGCGAGGAGATCGATGCCCTTGTAGGCGGACGCATCGAACTGACGAATGTCGCCCTCTATGACGTTCCAGCTAGGGCGATTGAGCCGCAGGGTCTCACAGGCTGGTGCCTCAATCTCGATGACCGCGGAGTGATCGAATCCGGTAGCCTCAAGACCAAGCGCCTGACCGCCGCCCCCAGCGCAGACCTCAATCGAACTCAAGCTCAAGACGCGCCCCCGTCTTCCTGTGCCCACACCGCAGAATCATCTGCAAGCATACATCGACCCTGCGCTCGCAACACGCCCATGATATGCGAACGTGTGTTCGCTGTCACGTACTGGAAACCAGATACTGGACTGTGGCAACGTTGTTGCGCTTAACTCACGCACGTGCGGTTTCAGAATAGCCGATGGCATGCGTGCGTCGAAGGAAGCCGTTGTTCGCCCCATTCTGGCACACGTGTCAGAGCCACATGCAATCCTGCGGCTATCTACGGGGATCACACTGCGGGGTGCAAGATACATGTCGTTCTGGGGTGTTGACGCAATGACGTCTGGACGTCAATATGGGCTCGTGGAGACTGCGAGACGACAGCCAGGTGAGGTGCGCGACGCGATTCTCGCGACCATGAGCCTGCGGGCCGAGCCGATGTCTGCGACCGAGATAGCGGACGCGGTCACCGCGCTGATTGGCGAGACCGCCGATTCCTCGGTGCGCTCATATGTGCAGCTGAACACGCCAGATACCTTTGTGCGCGAGGCACGCGGTCTCTACCGTCTGCGGGACGAGCTGAGGCTTCCGCTCGATGAGACGGCCGGCGTTGTGTTGCCGTTCGAACGCCCCGGCGCCCAGGAGTTCGAGAGTGAGCGAATCGGTGGCGCGGAGCTGGTGCATGCCGACTGCCTAGATTGGCTTGCTGCGCGGGACCGCAACTCCATTCATGCGGTGGTGACGGATCCCCCGTACGGGCTGCACGAGTACTCAGACGACCAGCAGGCCAAACTTCGGTCGGGCAAGGGCGGCGTCTGGCGTATTCCCCCTTCCTTTGATGGGCACAAGCGCTCACCGCTTCCGCGGTTCACGACTCTGACCGCAACACAGCTGGACGAACTCGACCGCTTCTTCTTCGAGTGGGCAAACGCACTGCTGCCGGCGCTTGTGCCTGGTGCGAACGTAGTCGTTGCGTCCAACCCGCTGCTGTCCTACATGGTCGCGTCCTCGTTGGCGCGAGCGGGGCTAGAACGCCGCGGCGAGGTGATTCGACTCGTGATGACGATGCGCGGCGGAGACAGGCCGAAGGATGCACATGAGGAGTTCACTGAGGTCAGTGTCATGCCGCGCTCGATGTGGGAGCCGTGGCTTGTGTTCCGAAAGCCTATCGATGGCCGCGTGCAGGACAACCTTCGCCGCTGGAAGACCGGCGGCTTCAGGCGGCCGAGCGAGGACCGACCGTTCGGTGACGTGATCAAGTCCGCCCCGACGCACAGGCGTGAACGCGACCTGGCGCCGCACCCTAGTCTGAAACCCCAGACCTTCATGCGAGATGTGGTGCGGGCGGTCT
>CAMTXY010000195.1:0-7607 GCA_947085795.1 uncultured Actinomycetes bacterium
ACGGCTTCGCAAGTGGGCCGCTCGCACCGGCGTGACGTGCTACCGGCTCTACGACGCCGACATGCCCGAGTACGCTGTGGCCGTCGACCGCTACGAGGGCGCGGGTCCCGACGAGGGCCGGGTGTGGGCGCACGTCGCCGAGTACGCGCCGCCGCGCGACATCGACCCGGTGGCCGCCGAGCGACGTCTTGCCGAGGTGATGGCGGCCGTGCCCGAAGTCCTCGGCATCGCGCCGGAGGACGCGCACCTCAAGGTGCGCCGGAAGCAGAAGGGCGACGTGCAGTACGAGCGGCTCGCGGAGCGCAAGATGTTTCACACCATCTCGGAAGACGGGCTGATGTTGCTGGTCAACCTCTCGGACTACCTCGACACTGGCCTGTTCCTTGACCACCGCATCACCCGCCGCATGGTGCGTGACCTCGCTCCCGGCGCGCGCTTCCTCAACCTGTTCGCGTACACGGGTGCGGCGACGGTGCATGCTGCTGTCGGCGGTGCCGTCCGCACCGCCACGGTCGACCTGTCGTCCACCTACCTCGAGTGGGCGGGACGGAACATGGCCCTCAACGGGTTCGACGGACCGCAGCACACGAGGGTGCGCGCCGACGTCCGCGAGTGGGTCGTGTCGGACGAGGCCCGCTCGTGTGGCCCCTTCGACCTCATCTTCTGCGACCCGCCGACCTTCTCGACCTCGAAGCGCATGGAGGGCACGCTCGACGTCCAGCGCGACCACGCCGGGCTGCTCGCTTCCGTCGCGGACCTGCTCGCGCCCGGCGGCACGATCGTGTTCTCCAACAACCTGCACCGCTTCAAGATGGACCACGCGGCGCTCGCGCGCGAGGGCCTGACCGCCGAGGACGTCACTGCCGCCACGATCCCGGAGGACTTCGCGCGCAACCCGAGGATCCACAACACCTGGAAGGTCACCCGTGGCGACGGGAGGTGAGAGCCGTATCGCGGTCGAGGCAGCCACGCTGCCGCCGTTCGCGGTGCGCCGCTCCTCGCGGGCTCGCCGCATCCGACTGTCGGTGACGGTGCATGACGGACTCGTCGTCACGTTGCCCGTCGGTATACCGCTCGCCGAGGCCGAGCGCGCGGTGCGCGATCGCGCGGAGTGGGCGCGCCGTCACCTCGCCGCCACGGCACAGCGCCGGGATGCGCTCGCGGCGCACCCTGAGGACCTGCTGCCGGACGCCGTCGAACTTGCTGTGTTCGGCGAGACGTGGTCGCTCGCGTTGCGGGAGTCGCCAGCCACCGGCGTGCGGGCGCGACACGACGGAGCCGCGCTCGTGCTCACGGGCGACGTGGATGACGCCGCCGCTTGCCTCGACGCGCTGCGCCGCTGGCGCGACCGCACGGCCCGGGAGCGCTTGCCGCATCTGCTGGCAGAGGTCTCCTCGGCATGCGGGATCGGCTACGCGCGCGTCACGGTACGCGGCCAGCGCACGCGATGGGGCAGCTGCTCGTCGCGGGGAAGCATCTCGCTCAACCGTAATCTCGTGTTCCTGCCCGAGCACCTGGTGCGCTACGTGATGCTCCACGAACTGGTGCACGTGCGCGAGCCGAACCACTCGCTGCGGTTCTGGTCGCTGCTGGCGACGCTTCATCCCGGGGCGGGCAGCGCACGTGTCGAGATGCGCGATGCTGCGCGGTACGTGCCGGCGTGGGCCGAAGGAAGGGACAGGAAACCACACCCGCCACAACGTCGGCTGGACCCTCGGCGAGCCGTTCGACGAGAAGATGAAGCGGCTGGTAGCAACCCTGAGTGAACAGCAGGCCGAGGCCGCGAGACGGAAAGCCGCCATAGCCGCCGAGGAGCCGTGCGGCGCGACGTTTTCCAAGTCGACCGTATCCGCTCCCCGCGGCCGACGCGGTGCCGAGCGAGAGGAGGAGGCCAAGCTGATCGCCGTCAGTTAGACTGGAGCCAGCCCGGAGGGCGATCTGGGGACGGTAACTGGCGAGAAGGAAGGCTGGGCGCGGCTGGCGAAGAGCCTCAAGGCAGAGATCGACGAGGAGTTGATCGTGGCCGACCGGGGCATCGAGAGTTTGAAGGTCATGACGCCGGACGAGCGGTGGTGACATGGAGTACTGGCTGACACAGCATGCCCGAGATGCACTGGAAAAGCGGCAAATCGCTGTCGCGTGGGTCGAGCGGGTGTTGGATGGTCCGGAGTAGTGGACGGAGCCTGACCCGGTAGACGCCGCAGGAGGACCAAACCATGAAACCGAAAGTGGATGAGCAAGCCGATGCCCTGTACCTGACCCTGAGCGAGACGCCGGCGAGCCGTTCGGAAGAGGTCTCGCCGGGCATCATCGTGGACTACGATGATCAAGATCGCGTCATTGGAATCGAAATGCTGTACCTGTCGAAGCGGGCTCCGCAGACCGATATCCGGCGACGGGCAGGACTCGGTCGGTGCGCTGAGCGATTCCCCGTAGACTTCTTCGTTCAACCGCCCTCACCCAGCGTGGGGGTTTTCGCTGGAGCCGCCTGTGATCAGCGGCGACGCCTGACGCACGCGGTCGACCACAGAGGCGGTCTCCGCACGGACGCTGTCCGCGACGCCAGGCAGAGGTGTGAAGCCGTCCTCGAGCAGTCCGGTGGCGATGTCGGTGCTCGAGAGTCCACGGACACGCTCGCGCCACGCCTCCGGCAACGCGTCGGGGGGATCGACGCCGAGCAACGCGGCCAGCAGCAGCGTCCACGCGCGGGGAACGCCGTGGTACGCGTCGTAGCCGCCGCCCCCCGTGGCGCAGATGCGGCCGTCGCACACGTCGCTGGCGACCCCGACGATGCCGGTCACCAGATCGTAGTAGCCGGACAACGTGAGCCCGAGGTGGGTGAGCGGGTCGGTGTGCAGCGCGTCGGCTCCGCATTGCGCGACGATCACGTCCGGCGCGTACGCCGCGAGCGAGGGTGCGATGATCTCGCGCAGCACTAGGCGGTAGCAGGCGTCGTCGGCCAGGGGAGGGAGCGGAACGTTGATCGCGAAGCCCTTGCCGTCGCCCTCGCCGGTGTCGATGACGCGCCCGGTGCCTGGGAACAGGTAGCGGCCGGACTCGTGTATCGAGAGCGTGAGCACGTCCGGGTCGTCGTAGAACGTTTCTTCGACCCCGTCGCCGTGGTGGGCGTCGATGTCGACGTAAGCCACGCGCAGACCGGGGTGGTCGCGGCGCAGCACCGCGATCGCGACGGCCGGGTCGTTGTAGACGCAAAAGCCCGCAGCCCGGTCGCGGTGCGCGTGGTGCAGCCCTCCGGCCACACTGAACGCGCGGCGCGCGTCGCCTTCGACCACGGCGCGCAGGGCCATCGTCGTCGCACCACAGGCGAGCGCGGCCGCCTCGTGCATGGTGTGAAAAGCGGGCGTGTCGCCCGGACCGATGCCGCGACGGAGCCGGAATCCCGCCGGATCGCTCGAGGCCTCCAGCACAGCGTCTACGTACGCGCGGTCGTGCACCGTCTCCAGGTCTTCGCGTGAAGCGGGCTGCGGCTTTACGATGCGCGCCGTCCGCCGCACGGATTCCGCCGGAGTTTCGCCGTCCACGAGCCCGTACGCGCGCATGAGTTCGACCGCGAGCGTGAACCGCTCCGGCCGCAACGGGTGGGCTGGACCGAAATCGTAGGCGGAGAGCGCATCGCTGTAGGGCAGCAGCACAGGCATGGTATTCCTTGGCGGGTATGGGTGGACGGAGCGGAAATACCTGGTATTCTACCTTCCCGAATCAGTACGCTGTAGGCAGCACCTGAAGGAGGACGTGCATGGAAGAGCACACCATGGTGTGGGAGCTGCCGATCGACAGCGCGATGGGGCAGCACCGGATCAAGCTCGATGACACGACGCTACGCGACGGCGAGCAGACCGCAGGCGTCGTGTTCACGAACGACGAGAAGGTCGCCATCGCTCGCATGCTCGACGAGGTTGGAGTCCACCAGATCGAGGCCGGCATCCCGGTCATGGGCGGCGATGAGCGCGAAGTCGTCGAGCGCATCGCGCACCTGGGGCTCAACGCATCGGTGCTCGGCTGGAACCGCGCGAACGTCGGCGACATCAAGACGTCGATTGATTGCGGTGTCGATGCGGTCGCGATTTCGCTCGCGACCAGCGACATCCACATCGCGACGAAGCTCCAGAAGGACCGCGCATGGGTACTGGACACGATCCGCGAGTCGGTCGCATTCGCCAAGAGCCACGACGTCTACGTCTCGGTCAACGCGGAGGACGCGAGCCGTACCGAGATGTCCTTCCTCATCGAGTACGCCGAGGCGGCCAAGGCCGAAGGCGCCGACCGGATCAGGTTCTGCGACACCATCGGCGCGCTCGGCCCGTTTCGCACCTACAAGGTGATCCGGGAACTCATCGAGACGACCGGTCTCGATGTCGAGATGCACACGCACAACGACTTCGGCCTGGCGGTGGCTAACGCTCTCGCCGGCCTGCATGCGGGCGCGTCGTGGGTCAACGTGACCGTCGGCGGACTCGGGGAGAGGGCGGGCAACGCCGCGCTCGAAGAGGTCGTCATGGCGCTCAAGTACATCGAAGACGTCGAACTCGACATCGACACGAAGCGTTTTCGCGAGATGGGGGAGTTCGTCATGGAGGCCGCCGGCCGGACCGTTCCGGCGTGGAAGTCGATCATCGGCACGAACGTCTTCGCACACGAGAGCGGCATCCATGCCGACGGCGTCATCAAGAACCCCAAGACCTACGAGATCTTCAGTCCCGACGAGGTCGGCCTCGAGCGCCAGATCGTCATCGGCAAGCACTCAGGGTCCCGCACGCTGGAGATGAAGTTCGAGGAGTACGGGATCGAGATAACGCACGAGGAGGCGGTCGGGTTGCTGCCGATGGTGCGCACGAAGGCCATCGAGCTCAAGCGGTCGCTCTTCGACAAGGAGCTCGTCGCGCTGTTCGCCGATTTCCAGAGGATGGCGCGCGGCTGAGGCGCGTCACGCGATCGAAAGGGTGATTCCGATTCCCGGAAAGATCATCGCCGAGAAGATCCTTTCGGCCCGCTCGGGTACCGACGCGCGCGCCGGCGACATCGTCATCGCCGATGTCGACTTCGTCATGGGCCAAGACGGCACCTCGCCGCTTGCGATCCGCGCGCTCGAGAACATGGGCGTGGATACGGTGTTCGATCCGGCCAAGGTCGCGCTCGTCATGGACCATAGCAGTCCGAGCCCTATCGAGGGCGTGAGCGCGCTACACACCACCATGCGCGAGTTCGGCAAAAAGACCGGCTGCAAGATCTATGACGTGGGCGAGGGCGTGTGCCATCAGCTCATCCCCGAGCACGGACACGTCGTCCCGGGCGACCTCATGGTCGGGTGCGACAGCCACACGTGCACCTACGGCGCGCTCAATGTGTTCTCCACGGGCGTGGGCAGTACAGACGGCGCGGCCGCCATGGCTTCGGGCAAACTGTGGTTCAAGGTGCCCGACTCCATGAAGGTGACGTACGAGGGCACCCTGCAGCCGGGCGTCTACAGCAAGGATATCGTCCTGTTCCTCGCCGGTCGGATCGGCGTCGACGGCGCCACTTACGAGGCGATCGAGTTCCACGGCCCGGTCATCGACGCTCTGTCCGTCGACGCGCGCATGACCATCTCGAACATGGCCATCGAAGTCGGCGCCAAGGCCGGCCTGATGCAGGCCGATTCCAAGACGCTCGCGTGGTATGAGGGTCGCGGCGACCGTATGCCGACCCCCGTGGACCCGGACGCCGACGCCGTCTACGTCAGAGAGCTCACGTTCGACGCGAGCGTGATCGGCCCACAGATCGCCAAGCCGCACGCGGTCGACAACGTCTCGTCGATCGAGGAGGTCGAGGGCACCGCGATCGCCCAGGGCTTCCTCGGCACCTGCACCAACGGTCGTCTCGAGGACCTCAGGATCGCTGCGGACATCCTGCGCGGCCGCACCGTCCATGCCGACGTGCGCTTCATCGTGGCGCCGGCGAGCAAGCAGGTCTTTCTCGACGCGATGGAGGCAGGCTACGTCCGCGACCTCATCGAGGCGGGCGCCGTGTTCGTCACCCCCGGCTGCGGCCCGTGCGTCGGCACGCACAACGGCGTGCCGTCCGACGGCGAGAACGTCATCAGCACCGCCAACCGCAACTTCAAGGGCCGTATGGGCAACAGCAACGCGTTCATCTACCTCGGCAGCCCGGCCACCGTGGCCGCGTCCGTGATCGAGGGTAGGATCGCCGACCCGCGCCGTTACGCCGGTTAGGCCTGCGGACCCGCGACATACCGAGGAGACTCCGAGGAGAGCAGAGAGACGATGGAACTTTCGGCCAAAGCCTTCAAGTACGGGGATGACATCAACACCGATTACATCATCTCGGGTAAGTACAAGTTCAAATCGACCGACATGGAGGCCATATCGGTTCACGCCATGGAGGATATCGACCCGCACTACCACGACAAGGTGAAGCCTGAAGGAGGGTTCCTCGTCGCGGGGAAGAATTTCGGGATGGGATCGAGTCGCGAGCAGGCCCCGCTCGTGCTCATCCACAGCAACACGAAGGCCGTGCTGGCAAAGGGATTCGCGCGGATATTCTTTCGCAACGCGATCAACACAGGTCTGCCGGTCGTCGAGTGCGACACGGATCTGATCGACGACGGCGACGACCTGACGGTCGACCTTGAGGCCGGGGTGGTGACCAATCATACGAAGGGCACGGAGATCCCGTTTCCGCCGTTGCCTCCGGTCATGGCGCAGTTGCTCGCGGACGGTGGACTGGTGGAGCACTTCAAGAAGCACGGTGGTTTCGCTCTTTAGACCACCCCACACGCGGGAAGCAGGTTGTTGCGATGAGCCCGGAGAAAGTGACCAAGACGGACAAGCCCATTGCCGAGAACGGGCGTCTCGTCGGCGGCAAGGAGGACATCGCCGAGGTCGCCATGCGGGGGAAGCGCGCCCGGGCCGCGGTGTTCCACGCGCTGGCCGGCGAGGACCGGATGCAACGTACCCTGGCCGCCCGCGTCGTGCACGCCATCGCGCTCAAGAAGCCCGAAGTCCTCAAGGACCGCGGTGCCGAGCTGGCCGATGCTCTCGAGCGTCCGGAGGCGCAGACCCGCTGGGAGGTCCTCGGCACGCTCGAGAAGATGGTCGCCGTCGACGCCCGCGTGGTGGACAAGGCGATCGTGCCGACGACCACGGCATTGCACGACGCCGAGTCCGGCGTGGTGCGACTCGCCGCGTTTAGGCTGCTGTGCGCGTACGGCGCGACGACCGCCCATCGGGCGCATAAGGTCTGGCCGCTCATCGACGAGGCCGTGCGCGTCTACCACGGAGATCCGGAGTTCCCCAACATGCTTTCCGGCGTCTACCGGCTCGTGACGGGTGCTGTCTCCGACGAGGTCAAGATCGCCGCGGCGATTCGGATGGAGTTCGACGCCGAGAACGCGAAGGGGCTCGTCGGGCGCCGGGCGAAGCGCATCGTGGAGTGCGCCCCCAAGAAGCGCGGCCGCGCGAGGAAGACGGTCGAGACGTAGCCGACGGGCTGTGCGGGAGCGTCAACTACGTGCTGCTCGGCGCTTCGGCTATTCGCCGGTGAGCGCCGCCGAGTTGTCGCGGAACGCAGCGGCGAGGCGCTTCTTCGTG
>CAMTXY010000196.1:0-2564 GCA_947085795.1 uncultured Actinomycetes bacterium
CGTAGGCTCGTCAGGATCCGAGTTGAAGTGGGTGGCCTGTGCAAGACTTCTGTTGCCTGCACGATCCACGGCTATGATCTCGATCTTGTTGCGCCCAGGCTTGATCACGTCATCCTCAAGCGTGACGTTAGTGTACGTGTGCGCGAGACTCCACAGGCGGGATGCATGCAACTTCTCGTTGACCCGGATCTCGTACAGCGCCGTCCCTGACAGGCTGTCGTATTGCTTGTTCTCCCACTGGATGTCGCAGCGCTGTTCCGCGAACCACACCCCGGCACCTGTGGCCTTCGTGTAGGCCTTGTACGGTTTCGCCACGAGCTTGCTCACCGCCATCGGAGGCGTCACATCGATTCCGAACGGGATGTGGACCGTCGCGATGCTGTAACGAGCCCAATCGTACCACCGGTAGTGAAGATACCAGCGTCCCTCCAACGGGAATCTGCCTCCCGGAGGCGGAGACGAAGGCACGCCGCCCGCGTAGATTCCCGAGATGTCGAGGTACAGCGGGGGGAATTTGATAGCATCCGCCGGGTTGGCGCCGAGTTGATAGTACGCTTCGGGCGTCGCTGTGACGATCTCCGTGGTCGGAAACCGATCCACCGTGTAGATCATGCCGAGTGCGTGGGCATTGGCCTCACCAGACGACGCCCGGTAGAGCTCGAAGTGCGGGAAGATACTCTTGCCCCATCCATCCCGCCACCACGATCGTTCGTAGCCAGGACCGGTGTCATCCGGATGAGGCAACGTGATAGCCGTGTTGATATAGGGACCCCACGGGAATTGGGGGTTTGTCGCGCTGTAACCGGGTGACGTGTCGTCGACGGTCTGACCGACCTCAGGAACCATGTCCATGTGCCGCTGTCCAGCAAGGACCGGCGCTGCGGTGGCGACGAGAAGAGCGCACGTGAGGATTGTGATCACGACTGTGCGGCGACTGCTGCGGCAAGACATGATTGCCTCCCGTTCGTTACTACGATTAGTCTGCGACGTACATGAATATTACACCAACAAAGGTATCGGATGCGAACGTCCCCGACTTGACCCTCAAGCTGTTCGCGCCGGAATCACAACCGCGAACGAACCGCCTTGACCATCGACGAACCGTCGAGTGCGGCCAGCCGGACGTACTCCCCTCCGGTCGCCCGCGCGATGTCACGGGCGCCGCTCACGGATCTCGGGCCGTTACCGGTGTCCAACACGATCGTGTTGACCTTCGCAGCGCGCACTTTGGCACCGACCGCTCGCGCATCCTCACTCCCTAGACCACCGTTGAGGCCCACGTTCGCCCGACCGTCGGTGACGAGCACCAACCACGGAATGACTTCCGGATCGCGACGGATCTCGGCTTGCAGGAGCTCCAGCGCGCGAAGCATGCCTGCCGCGAGCGGTGTCGCCCCTCCGGTCGGCATCGACTTGAGTTTGAGTTGCGCGAGTTCGACGCTCGCTGTCGGAGCCAGGACGATATCCGCACCGTCACCCCTGAACGACACGAACCCCACCCGGTCCCGGCGCTGATACGCGTCTACGAGCAGTTCGAAGGCCGCTCCCCTCGCGGCTTCGATGCGATCAGCGGCACCCATCGAGCCACTCGCGTCCACGCACAGGACGATCGACGCACCGACCTTTCGCTTGCGGACCTTGGTCATGAGATCACCGGGGGCGATGTTGACGGCCAGGTCCCCTTCGCGAGTCGCCTGGTGCGGCGCTGCGGCGCGGATCGTCGCGTCAAGCGCAAGATCGGCAGTCGTACCGGGAGCCTGCACGGAGCGGACGTGACGACCCCTGCCGTCATCCGAGACCGTCTCGTGGCGACGACCTCCGATGGAACGGCGGATTGTGTCGAGACGCCGCTCGACATCGAACTCAGGGGTGCCCATCTCGGCCGACCCGAAGACCGCGGTATCGAGATGCTCGAGCATGGCGGCGTCGACCCGTTCACCGGCACCGCTGGAAGTCGAAAGATCCTCATGCGGGGACGAGAGGGCACCGCGCTCGTCCTGCGCACCTGTGGCGACCGAAGAGACGAGTTCTCTGAGCCTCGAAGCGTCGTAAACCTCTTCGCCGAACGGGGTCCTCCGGACTCGATGGGCCAGGACCAAGGGGGCGACCGACACCAGGTCATCGAATTCGACCTGGGTGCGTCCGTCGAGAGCCGCCTTGGCGGAAGCAGCTCGCGCCATGACCAGATCCGCGCGGTGACCGTCCACTCCAGCCCTGATGCACACCGACGCGATGATATGCGTCATCTCGTCCGACAGTTCGACAGTCGGGAGCCTCAGGCGGGCATGCTTGAGTTTCACGCCGAGCTCATCTTCGTGATCGATCCACGTGCGGGCGAAGTCGATCGCGTCCTCTTCGAACGCCCGGCGCCGCTTCATGATCTCGACACGCAGCGCGGGATCTCTCACCCCCTTCACATCGACGCACAGTCCGAACCGGTCGAGCAACTGAGGGCGAACCTCCCCTTCCTCGGGATTCATCGTACCGACGAGGATGAAACGCGCGGGGTGCTGGAACGAGACCCCCTCGCGCTCGACGGTGTTCACACCCATGGCGGCGGCATC
>CAMTXY010000197.1:0-1013 GCA_947085795.1 uncultured Actinomycetes bacterium
GCCACCGCGGAGAGGTGGCAGAGTGGTTGAATGCGGCGGTCTCGAAAACCGTTAGGCGGGTATCCCCCGTCTCGGGGGTTCGAATCCCCCCCTCTCCGCCAGAACGAATTGATGACGCCCGCTCCTCGACGACGCGACAGGCCGTCCGTGGGCGGAGGCGTTCCGGCTCCATGTCGCGCGCAAGGTCGCGGCAGGTTCCCTGCCGTCCGACATCGTCACGCTGCGGAGATCGACGTACTGGCCGATGCTTCCAAGGTCGCGTTCACCGTGACCGCCGAAGACGTCTTCGCCGTCTGAGGTGGATGCAAGACGAGACCCTCACGAGGTTGAATCGGACACCCTCTCCTCGGATGAGCACCCGGATGTCGAACACATATTCCGACAGGTGCGCACCCGGGTACCCACGATCTCGCCGGACACCGTGTATCGCACCATGGCCACGCTGGTAGAGCTGGGCTGCGTGACGCGTACGACGTTCACGCCGGGGCCCGCCCGGTACGACGCCGACGTGGCGCATCATCATCACTTCGTGTGCACGCGATGTGGCATCGTGCGCGACATCGTCGATTTCGGCCTCGATGCGGTCCGCGCGCCTTCGGGGACCACGGGGCTGGGCAGGGTCGAGACCGTCGAGGTTCGGATGCGGGGGGCATGCATGGACTGTGAGCGCTGTGAAGACGCAGGGGTCAGTAGTCAGCACTTGTAGCGACGAATCTGGTAGGGAATCAGCGAGAGGAGCACGCATCATGAGCGACGACAGTAAGTGCCCGGTGACGGGCAGGGGTCACGCACCCTCGTCCGGGCGCGCCACGTCGAACCGGGACTGGTGGCCGAACCAGTTGAATCTCAAGATCCTTCACCAGAACCCGCCTGCGGGCGATCCGATGGGCGAGAAGTTCGACTACGCCGAGGAGTTCAGCTCGCTTGACCTGGCCGCCGTGAAGCAGGACCTCTACGCGCTGATGACCGAGTCGCAGGACTGGTGGCCGGCCGACTACGGTCACTACGGGGGA
>CAMTXY010000198.1:0-4328 GCA_947085795.1 uncultured Actinomycetes bacterium
CTCGAGGCCGAGAAACGCCTCGCGCTCTACAACGAGTACCGGGATGCGGCGCGCGTGTTCACCTACTACGTCGAGACGGAACTGCGCGCGTACCTCGCCAACGAGGTCGAAGTCGAGCCGGTCAACGGCTCCGGCGGCGTGTTCTTCAAGGTCACGATGACCGATGTGTGGATCTACGAGGCCGAGCGCATCAACCGGTTCGTCCCGGAGACGATCATCTACGCAGTCGGGGACGTGCACGTCCAACGTCTGAAGTCCGACGGCGAGTAGCCCTGCCGAGGAGACGCCTTGATGCCCGTGTCCGCCGACCGTGAGGCCGCTTCCGCGCGTGCCGAGGCACTGCGCCGCGAGATAGCGCATCACGACCACCGCTACTACGTGCTCGACGCACCTGAGATCAGCGACGCCGTCTACGACGATCTGATGCGGGAGCTGCGGGCGATCGAGGAGCGGTTCCCGGAGCTCGTCACGACGGATTCCCCGACACACCGCGTAGGCGGCGCGGTGCCGGAAGGTCACTTCGCCCCGGTGGCCCACGCCAGGCGGATGTACTCGCTCGACAATGCGATGGACCTCGCGGAGCTCGACGCGTGGCTCGCCAGGGTGCGAGACGCGACGGGCGATGCGGAGTGCGCGTTCGTGTGCGAGCTCAAGATCGACGGCTCCTCGCTCGCGCTGACCTACGAGGACGGCGTGCTCGTGCGCGCCGCGACTCGTGGCGACGGGCGCACGGGCGAGGACGTCACCGCCAACATCCGGACGGTGCGCGACGTGCCGTTGCGCCTGCGCGACGAAGCGCGTCCGGCGGCAAGCGCTCGGACCCGGCTTTCCGAGGACGATTCGTGGCCGTCGATCGAGGTGCGCGGGGAGGTCTACATGCCCCTTGCGAGTTTCGAGCGCCTCAACGAGGAGCAGGAAGCCGCAGACGCCCCGCCCTTCGCCAATCCGCGTAATGCGGCGGCGGGGTCTCTTCGGCAGAAGGATCCCGCCATCACGGCATCGCGTGATCTGGCGTCGTTCATCTACGCGCTCGCCGATCCGCGCGCGCTCGGGCTGACCCGCCACAGCGAGGCGCTCGACTGGTTGCGGATCGCGGGGTTCCACGTCAATCCGGATGTGGTGACCTGCGCGGACGCGGCCGCGGTGCACGAGTACTGCGAGTGCGCGCTCGACAAGCGCGACGCGCTGCCGTACGAGATCGACGGCGTGGTGGTCAAGATCGACAACCTCACGCTGCAAGACGAGCTCGGCTACACGAGCAAAGCCCCGCGCTGGGCGATCGCGTACAAGTTCCCGCCGGAGGAGAAGACCACCGTGCTTCGGGACATCCGCTTGCAGGTCGGGAGGACCGGGGCGCTCACGCCTCTCGCCGAGTTCGACCCGGTCACCGTGGCGGGCTCGACGATCGCGCGCGCCACGCTGCACAACATCGACGAGATCCGCCGCAAGGACGTGCGCATCGGCGACACGATCGTCGTCCGCAAGGCCGGTGACGTGATCCCGGAGGTCGTCGGTCCGGTCATCGGCATGCGACCGGACCCCGCCGCAGCGTGGGAGATGCCTACGGCCTGCCCGAGCTGCGGCGGCCCCGTGTGGCGACCCGAGACAGAGGTCGTGTCCCGCTGCACGAACGCGGGTTGTCCCGCGCAGCGGCTAGAGCGGCTCGCGCACTGGGCGGGGCGCGGGGCGATGGACATCGACGGCATGGGCAGCGAGATCATCGCGCGGCTCGTCGAGACCGGGACCCTGCACGATGTGAGCGATTTCTACACGCTTGCCGAAGACGGCCTCGCGGCCCTTGACATGGGTCGCGTCAGGAAAGACGGCACGCCGATTCTGCTCGGTCAGGTAGTGGCCGCAAAGCTCATCGCGGCGATAGATGGCTCACGCACCCGGCCGCTGCCCCGCGTGCTCTTCGGCCTCGGCATCCGCCACGTGGGGACGACCGTCGCCGAGGCGCTTGCCTGTGAGTTCGGCTCGATCGAGGCGCTCCAGGAGGTCGCCTCCGCCGAGCCACTGCGTCCGGGCGATGGCCTCACCGTCACCGCGGCCGCCGCCGCCGACCCCATCGCGCGCGTCGAGGGTGTCGGGCCGACGATCGCTTCGAGCGTACGCGCGTTCTTCGCCAATCCCGACAACCGCGCGCTCGTCGAGCGTCTTCGCGCACGAGGCGTGCGCATGGCCGAGGAGTCACGGGGCCCGCAGCGGCCGCAGACGCTTTCCGGTCTCACGTTCGTGCTGACCGGTGGGCTCGAGCGCATGACGCGCGAAGAGGCCGCCGCGGCACTCAAGGCGCTCGGAGCCAGGGTCGCGGGTTCCGTGAGCAGCAAGACATCGTTCGTCGTGGCGGGTGCCGACGCCGGCAGCAAGCTTGAGAAGGCGCTTTCTCTTGGCATACCCGTGCTCGACGAAGCCGCTCTCGAGGTCGTGCTCTCCTCGGGCCGACCGCCCTCGCCCGGGTCGTCCGGCGCCGCTGGCGAGAGCTGACCCGGCGCGCCGCAGATGGCTCGCACCCCCGCTCATATCAGACTCGACCCGAATCGTTGCGACCGGTGCTGCGCGTGCATGAAGGTGTGTGAGACCGGAGCGCTCAAGGTGGGTCCGTCCTATCTCTACCTGGATTGGCGGGTGTGCGACGAGTGCTACCGGTGCGTCGAGGTGTGCCCGAAGGGTGCGATCGTCCGGCGCGCGAGTTCGCATAGGGACGTCCGGCGAGTCGCCTCCACGCGAAGCCTCGACTCCGCACTCGACTGGTGGCGACCGATTGACGCCGTGGCCGTGCTGGCCGTGGTGTTCGCTGCGCTGCTTCTCAAAGACGGGATTCTCGGCTCGGTTTGGGTGCAGGGTCTCGCCGACACCGGCGTGATCGCCGTCAGGGTCGCGACCCTTAGCGGCTTCTACGCCGTTCAGCTGGCGTTTCTGTTGATTCTGGCACGCCGCCACGGGGGGTTCGCACGCGCGTTCTCGCTCGGCCGCGCAGGCGGGCCGTGGACAGCGTGGGCCGTAGCGGCCGGGCTCGTATTCGCGCTGACGGTCGCCACCCGCGCCGCCGGCTGGGCGTACCAGGTGGTCGCGCGGGCGCTAGGCTGGGAGATGCCGCTGGTCGCGGACGTCCCACTCACCGGCATCTTCGGACCTGGCGCGATAGGACTCGTCCTGTCCATCGTGCTGGTGGTATTGCTGGCGCCTCTGGCCGAGGAACTGGTCTTTCGCCGCGTGGTCCTCGAGGCGCTCGGCACTCGCATGGGTCCGTGGCTCGCACTCGTCGCCCAGGCGGTCCTGTTCGCCGTCTACCACGTGACGCCGTGGCTCTGGGGTCCTGCGTTCGTGCTGGGGGTCGCCTGCGGTTGGCTCGCGCAGCGACGGGCGACCCTGTGGCCCGCGATCGCGCTGCATGCGGCGTATAATGCGGTCCTCGTCGCTGCGGTGTTCTACATAGGCGGGTAGTGCGGCTGATTCCGCTGCATCTGCGGCTCGTCGAGTATCATGGCACCGTCGACTACAGCACCGTCGACCGCGGTGCCGTCGACCGCAGCACCGTCAACCGCCGCAGCACCCGAAAGGACCCACCCATGGCTATCTCCGAGAAGCAGGTGCGCCACGTCGCTCTGCTCGCACGGCTCTCCCTCACCGACGAGCAGGTCGAGAGTCTCGGGCAGGACCTCAACTCGATCCTCGGCCATATCGATACGATCCAGCAGCTCGATCTCGAAGGCGTCGAGCCGACCGCCCATCCGCTCGACGTGGTCAACGTGACGCGTGCCGATGAGGTCCGTCCCGGGCTCTCGCGCGAAGACGCGCTGCGCAACGCGCCGGAGTCCGACGGCGTCGCGTTCATCATCCCGCGGATCGTGGGTCCTGGCGGTGATGTTGCGTGAGCGGTCTCGATGTCGTACGCATGAGGGCGACCGACATCCGCGCCGGCATCGTTGCCGGAGAGTTCTCCGCGCGCGAGGTCGCCGAGGCGTCGCTCGCCCGCATCGAAGCCACCGACGGCGTGCTTCATGCGTTCAACCAGGTCACGCCGGAACTCGCGCTGGCCGCTGCCGACGCGATCGACACGACGCGCACCTCGGCGATCAACGCCGGCGAGGACCCCGCAGACGTCCTGCCGCCGCTCGCCGGTGTGCCAGCGGGGCTCAAGGACAACATGAATCTCATCGGCACGCGGACCACGTGCGGCTCGCGCATCCTCGCCGACTACGAGAGTGTCTACGACTGCACCGCCGTGCGCCGTCTGCTCGATGCCGGCGCCGTACCGATGGGCAAGTGCAACATGGACGAGTTCGCCTTTGGCAGCTCGACCGAGAACTCGGCGTTCGGTCCCA
>CAMTXY010000199.1:0-8116 GCA_947085795.1 uncultured Actinomycetes bacterium
AGCACTTCTTCGCCGCGCTCGAGGACGTCGCCGAGGAGATCAGGTCCACCCGGCCGACCGCCGTGAACCTGTACTGGGGTACCGAGCGCATGCGCCGGCTCGCTCACGACCAAGGCGACCTGCCGCTACCGGAGCTCCGCGAGATCCTCGTGCAGGAGGCGCTCAACGTGATCACTCAGGACGAGGAGCGCAACCGCGTCCTGGGCGAGAACGGAGCCGAACTCATCAGTGAGGGTTCGAAGATCATGACGCACTGCAACGCCGGTTCACTCGCCACGGCGTACTTCGGTACGGCGCTCGGCGTGATCTTCACCGCGCACGAGCAGGGCAAGATCGAGCACGTGTGGGTCGGCGAGACGAGACCGGTGATGCAAGGCGCGCGCCTGACCACCTGGGAGCTCATGATGGCGGGCATCTCATGCGCGCTCATCACCGACAGCATGGCCGCGTGGGTCATGCAGCAGGGCGGGGTCGACGCGATCATCGTCGGCGCGGATCATATCGCGGCAAACGGCGATACCGCTAACAAGATCGGCACCTACGGACTTGCGATCCTCGCGCACGAGCACGGCATCCCGTTCTACGTCGCCGCGCCGTCTTCGACGGTCGACCTGCTCATCAACTCCGGCGACGAGATCGTCATCGAACAGCGTTCCGAGGAAGAGGTCACCGGCGTGACGTGGTCGGCCGTGTTCGAGGGTCCGGACACCGAAGCGACTCGCGCGTTCGACGCGCTCACCGAGGCCGGTCCATACGAGTTCGATCTGCCCCGCGGTCACAAGCTCATGGTCGCGCGCAAGGGCGGCGCTTACCAGCTCGACGGATGGGCGCGCATCGCACCGCTCAACGTCCCGGTCTACAACCCGGCTTTCGACGTGACGCCCGCCAAGTACATCACCGCCATCATCACCGAGCGCGGCGTGGCGCGGCCCGACTTCGAGACGTCGCTCGGATTGCTGTGCATGGGCTCGGGCGCGTTGCACGAGGTGACGATCGAGTAGACGATGGACGTCGCGGCGCTCGCCGGAATCATCTTCGGCTTCATCGGGATCGTCGCGATCGGCTGGTTGCTGCGGCGCACCGGCGTTCTGGCGAGCGAGGACGCCCGGCCGGTCAACGCCATCATCATCCACGTCGGTCTGCCCGCACTCGTCTTCCGGTCGGTCCACGGGGCGGCCCTCGGTCCGGAGTTGGCGATCATCGCCGGTGTCGCATGGGCGGTGTTCGCGGCCACGGCGCTACTCGCGTGGCTCGCTACACGGGCCCTGCGCCTGACACGCCCGATCGCGGGAGGTTTCATCCTGGCCGCCGCGCTCGGCAACACCGGGTATCTCGGCTATCCGATCTCCTCGGCGCTGCTCGGCGACGAGGGGCTAGTGCGCGCGATCTTCTACGACGTGTTCGGCACCGTCGGCGCGCTGCTGCTCGTAGGTCTCGCGATCGCCGAGCGATTCGGGCATGCCGAGGAACGGCGCATCGACCCGCTGCGAGAAGTGCTCACGTTCCCAGCAGTGATCGCGCTCGCGGCCGCGCTCGTGTTGCGCAGAGTCGAGATTCCGGTTCTGGTAAGCGACGGTTTGGACGCGCTCGCCACACTCGTGGTGCCGCTCATCATGATCTCGGTCGGCCTGTCGTTGCGCTCGGGATGCATGCGGGAGAACGTGGCGCCGCTGGCCGCGCTCGCCGGTATCCGCCTCGCCATCGCGCCGCTCGTGGCATTCGGGCTCGGCTCGCTCGTGCTGTCGGACCCGGATGCGGTGCGCGTTGTGGTGCTCGAGGCGGGGATGCCGTCGATGATGCTCACGATCGTCTTCGGAGCCCGCTTCCGGCTCGACACCGGGTTCATCGCGGCGGCGATTCTGCTCACGACGGTCGTGTCGGTCGTCTCGGTGCCGCTCGCGCAGCTGTTGCTCGGATAGGAGGGCGGCATCAGGGGGAAGGTCGTGCCCGATGCTGCTCGAAGCGCTGCTCGAAGCGGTCTACCCGACGCGCTGCGCCGGTTGTGAACTTCCCGGGGCGCTGCTATGTCCGGCGTGCCGAGATGCACTGCCTCTCGTGGTCCGACCCGGCGCGTGTGAGTCGTGCGGGGCGCCTTACGGGGCGATCATCTGTACCGAGTGTTGGGACCGCACGTTCGCGTTCAGCGAGGCCCGGTGTGTCGGTTCGCTGGCGCGCCCGCTCTCGCGCTTCGTGACGATCTACAAGGATGGCGGCGAGCGCCGCCTCGCGCCGGTGGCCGCCGCGCTGCTCCTCGACGCTCTCGGATCCTGGGGCACATGGGCCGATGGTGTCGCCGCGATACCGGCGTCCCGCCACGCGCTCTCCCGGCGGGGGTTCGACCACATGGCGTTCATCGCCGAGCGGGTCGCCGGCGCGTGGGGGTGTCCCGTTGTGCGCGCGCTTGCGGTCAGCGGTCGCGGGGACCAGCGCCGTCTCGGCAGGTCGGCGCGCAGGCTCAACGCCGCCGCAGCGGTCCACGCAGTCCCGGGCGTCACCGTGCCCCCGCGTATCGTCCTGCTCGACGACGTCATCACCACAGGGGCCACCGTCGAGGCTGCGGCGCTTGCCCTGCTCGGCGCCGGTGCTGCCGAAGTGCGCGTCGGTGCCCTCGCCCGCGCATGGTAGAATTCTCGGTGCTTTCACCCGGGTCTGTGGTTGCGGGCGCCTCCGGGTGCCCTAGTCCATGGTAGACGCGGCCGAAAGGACCCACGTAAGCCGGCGGTTCTCCGTCGCGCGAGCATGGCGCGTCTTAGGGGTAAGCCGTACCGTCCGCAAGGGTCGCATCCAGCGACTCCGGGCGAGAGGGCCGGTAGTAAGATCGCATCAAGCGGAAGCCCCCGTACGCGAGTGTGGGGTCAAAGACCAGGTCAGCCGGGTGGAAGCACCGACGACCACACAGGAGGTAGACGCGATGCGCACTGCGGTGCGAACGATGACGGCGCTTATGTTGACCGGTGCCCTGGCGTTCACAGCGGCTTGCTCGAAACCCGCCGAGAAGCCCGCGCTCGACCCGAAGGTCTCGCCACCGCTCATCGCCGAAGCCGGCGTCTTGCGTGTAGGGGTCGACTTAGACTATCCGCCGTTCGCAGGCCGGGACAAGGACGTCGAGGCCGGCATCGACATCGATGTCGCCTCGGCTCTCGCAGCGCAACTCGGACTTGATCTCAAGACCGTGCAGGTCGCTCCAGGCGAGGCCGGCACCGCACTTGCGGCCGGGCGCGTCGACATCGTCATGTCCGTCCCGCTCGACACCCAGGCGGTCATGGGCGCGCGGATCGCCGGCACATACCTGAACGACGGCCCCGCGTTCTTCGTGCGTTCTGCCGAGGAGACCGGATCGGCCCCTGCGGGCACCGGTGAGGCGGACCAGGACGAGACCGCCGCCGAATCGACGGAATCTGCGGACATCGCGGAGCAGGTCTCACTGTCGTCGTTCGCCAGGAAGCGGATCGGCGCGCAAGAAGGCTCCCCGGCGTTCTGGGCGCTCGAGTACGATCTCGGTGAAGGTGTGGTCGTCCCGTTCAAGACGCTGCGGGCGGCGTTCGAAGCGCTGGTTGCGGGTGAGATCGACGTCGTCGCAGGACACGCCGCGATCTCGGCGTACCTGGCCCGTGACTTCAGCGGTGTCACCTTCGCGGGCCAGTACGGTCCGGCGACGGCTCTGGGGGTCGCGGTCGGTCCGGACAACGATGGCCTGAGCGAAGCGGTCCGCGACGCCCTCGACACGCTGGCCTCCGGTGGTGCGCTCGCGTCCATCCGTTCGACGTGGATCGGAGACCTGCCTACCCTCGTTCTGCCCGAGGTGGCCGAGGTGGACGAGGAACAGTGAGTTCACACAGCTTCCCCCCTTTGGTATATCTTTAGCAGGTGCGCTTGTGCGCACCGTGTCGCCTCGCGCGACGTACTGGAGACGCGTTCTCACGATGAGAGGGAGGACCTGATGAGCAAGGCCCGCAAGCTTCTGATGCTGTTGCTCGCATTCGCGCTCGTGGCGATGATGTTCGCCGTGGCCGGCTGTGCTGGCGACAAGAAGGAAGAACCCGCCGAGGAGCCCGCTGCCGAGGAGCCCGCTGATCTCGGCACACTGACACCGGGCAAGATCATCGTCGGGTCGGACACGGCGTACCCGCCGTTCGAGAACGTCGTCGATGGCGTGACCGTCGGCTTCGACGTCGACCTGATGGCGGAGATCGGCAAGCGCATCGGTTACGAGGTCGAGTTCAAGACCTATAAGTTCGACGCGCTGCTCACCGGTATGCAGACGGGCACCGAGTTCGACATGATCGCCTCGGCCATGACCATCAAGCCGGAGCGCGCGGAGATGGTCGACTTCTCCGATCCCTACATCAACTCCAACCAGTCACTGGCAGTTGTCAACGATTCGTCGATCAAGACGGTCGATGACCTCAAGAAGGGCGACAAGGTCGGCGTGCAGTCCGGTACGACCGGTGCGTTGTGGGCCGAGGAGAACCTCGTGCCCAAGGGGATCGAGATCGCCACGTTCGATGACATCCTCGCCGCTTTCGGCGCCCTGCAAGCGGGCGATGTCGTCGGCGTGATCAACGACGCCCCGATCTCGCAGGACATCGCCAAGGATCCGGCGCGCAGCGTGTCGGTGGTTTCCGAGATCAAGACCGACGAGCAGTACGGTTTCGCGTTCAACAAGGCGAGCACCGCTCTGCGTGACGCCGTCAACGAGGCGCTTGCCGAGATCAAGGCCGACGGAACCTATGTAGAGATCTATAGGAAGTGGTTCGGTGCTGACCCGCTGTCCATTCCTTAAGGGAAACAGGCGAGGATAATCCAGCCCTGATACTGTAAGGGGCCGGTGGCGGTCACGCTACCGGCCCCGTGCCTTGCGGTTTGAGACCGAGGGCCAAGGAGCCGTGCGTGGAAGCACTTCTGCAGTGGTGGGAAACGAACGCGATCACCCGACTGTTCTTCTCGTTCGAGGTGATCGCGGGAGCTATTCCGGTGATTCTCAGGGCGTTTCCGGTCTCGATCACGTTCGGCCTCGGTTCGTTCATCTTCGGCATCCCGATCGGTCTGGCTCTGGCGTTCCTCAAGATGTCGAAGTCGCGTTGGCTGCGTTGGCCGGCGACGATGTACGTCGATTTCATCCGCGGGACCCCGCTGTTTCTGCAAGTTCTCGTGGTGTACTTCGGGTTGACGTTGCTACCTGCATACCAGGACCTCATCAAGGCGTACCCGTGGATGAAGCAGCCGTTTCTGTTCGGCATCGACTTCACCGTGTATCTGCGCGGGTTCTTCGTATTGTCGCTCAACTCCTCGGCGTACATGGCCGAGATTTTCCGCGCCGGTATCCAGTCGATCCACAGGGGTCAGATGGAGGCCGCTCGCTCGCTCGGGATGACGATTCCCAAGGCGATGTTCTTCGTCATCATCCCGCAGACGGTGCGCCGCATCCTGCCGACGATGACGAGCGAGTTCATCCTGTTGTTCAAAGACACGGCGCTGCTGGCGGCCGTCGGCATCAACGAGATGACGCAACGAGCACGCCAATTCGCCGCCGGCGAGTTCAACATGTCTCCGTACGTGGTTGCGGCCGCGTTCTACCTGCTGCTCACGATCCCGCTCGGTCGTCTCGTCGCGCGCCTCGAGGAGAAGCTCGCCGAGTCCGAGGGCGGCTCGACCGCCGGGCGCCCATCACCGATCGTCAACCGCGTCAGACCAGGAGACAGCGCATGACCACCGCGACACCCGAAGCCATCGTCCGCATCAAAGGGCTCAAGAAGTCCTTCGGTTCGCTTGAGGTCCTCAAGGGCGTCGACCTCGAGGTGACCAAGGGTGAGGTCGTCGTGATTCTCGGTCCGAGCGGTAGCGGCAAGTCGACGCTGTTGCGCTGCGTCAACCGTCTCGAGGAGCCGACGGGAGGCGAAGTCTGGTTCGAGGACGTGATGGTCAACGCCCCCAAGACCGACATCAACCGGGTGCGCGAGCGCATTGGCATGGTGTTCCAGTCGTTCAACCTCTTCCCGCACCTGACCGCCAAGGGTAACGTCATGCTCGCGCAGCGCCTGGTGCTCAAACGGTCGAAGGAAGAAACGGAGCGCATCGCCGTCGAGCAGCTCACCCGCGTGGGGCTGGCCGACAAGATCGACAACTACCCGGCGCAGCTCTCCGGCGGCCAACAGCAACGTGTGGCGATCGCACGTTCGCTCGCGATGGACCCGCACGTCATGCTCTTCGACGAGGTGACCTCGGCGCTCGATCCTGAGCTGGTGCGTGGCGTCCTCGACGTCATGAAGTTGCTCGCCAAAGGCGGGATGACGATGCTCGTGGTCACTCACGAGATGGGCTTCGCCCGCGACGTCGCAGATAGGGTGATCTTCATGGACGACGGAGTCATCGTGGAGCAGGGAAGCCCAGGGCAGGTCTTCGATAACCCCCGGCACGAGCGCACCCAGGATTTCCTCGGCTACATCAGTTAGGCTCTCCGGTACCCATGCACTTGTTGGACGGTCGCCCGCACTGGTGCCTGTGTCGGGTGTGCGTGGGTATCTTATACGTGACGGTCCGAACCCCAGGAGGAGGTACTCCATGGACATGATCATCAAGGGTCGCCACATGGCGGTCACTGATGCCATTCGCGACTATGCGGAGGAGAAGATCGGTCGCACCGCCAAGATTATCGACGGCGACCACATGAGGGCGGAAGTCGAGCTGCATGTCGAGAAGAACCCGTCCATCGAGAACAACCACATCGCGGAGGTGACGGTCTGGACCAAGGGCCCGGTCATCCGCGCCAAGGAAGTGTCGACAGACATGTACGCCGCGATCGACCTCGTATCCGAAAAACTTGAGCGGCAGTTTCGCAAGTACAAGGGCAAGACTCTCGACCGCCACTCGGGCAAGCGTGTCCCGGCACCGGTCCCGGTCGTCGAGCCGTTGGAGGCCGAGGAGACCGAGCCGAGCATCGTCAAGACCAAGGTGCTTGACGTCAAGCCGATGATGCCCGAGGAGGCGATCTTGCAGCTGGAGCTGCTCGGTCACGATTTCTTCGTGTTCACCTCGGCGGAAACCGAGATGGTCAATGTGTTGTACCGCCGCGCGGACGGCGATTACGGTCTGATCGAGCCGCGCATGGGCTGAACCGGCCCTCCAGTAGCGTGATACCCGACACGACAGGGTGAGTTGGGCGTGCCTTGACACGCCCTTTGATGCACGCATAGAGTAGGGCGCGAGCCACCCATGGGAACCCGTGAATAGTCATGCGGCTGGTAGTGAACCGGGCGCCAATCGAAGTAAGGGGCTCTGGATGGACCAGCAAGCGTCCCGGGTATCGGTCGAAGATATCGAGAACACGCTCGGACAGGTGGCTGAGATCAAGGCGGCGCGCGTGGTGACCTCTCCTGAGGGAGTGATTCAGGAGGTCCATGTGCTCGCGCTTCCCAACAAGTCCCCCAAGCAGCTCGTGCGCGACATCGAGTCGACGCTTATGGCGACGTTCGGGTTGGCCATCGATCACAAGAAGATCTCCATCGCGCAACTCGGCGGCGATGTCATCGCTCCGGTCGACGAGGAACTGGTCGTGTCAGAGGCCAGGGCACGGATCATATCCATCAACGCGCACGTGAGCGGAGTCCATTCAATCGTCACCGTCACGCTTGAGCTCGAGGGTGAGACGTACGTCGGCGAAGCGAGTGGACCCGCGAGCCAGACGGGCCGCATACGGCTCGTGGCGCTGGCGACCCTCGATGCGGTGAGCAAGCACACGCACGACGTCCATAGCTTCGCTCTAGAGGACGTGACGCTCATACAGCTCGGTTGCGAGCGCGTGGCCGTTTCGTGCGTCACGCTCGTGTCCCCGATGGGCGAACAATCGTATGCCGGGTCCGCCCTCGTGCGACAGAACGAGAAAGACTCCATCGTCAAGGCGACGCTCGACGCTATAAACCGCCGCCTTGGATTCTTGACAACCCCATAGTGATCCCAGTTTGGGCCAACGTCGTGAGTAACGATTTGGACACTGTACGCACACGGATGAGCGGAGCGGACAGGGTTCTTCCATCACTAGCGGAATGGGAGAAGACCAAAGTACCAAGAAGGAGGTCTTCTCAACATGAAGCGTATCATCGTTCTGCTCAGCTCCCTC
>CAMTXY010000200.1:0-12650 GCA_947085795.1 uncultured Actinomycetes bacterium
CGCGATCATGCAGGGCGTGCACTCGAACTTCGAGACCGACGACCTGCGCGCGGTCATGTCCGTCGCCGAGGAACTCACGGGTGTGACCTTCGGCCTTGCCGAGAAGCCCGACATGAGCCTGCGCATCCTGACCGATCACTCCCGGGCGGTGACGTTCATGATCGCCGACGGCGTCCTGCCCTCGAACGAAGGTCGCGGCTACGTGCTGCGCCGTCTGCTCCTGCGCGCGATACGCCACGCGCGTCTGCTTGGGCGCACGGCGCCTGTCATGCGCGCCCTCATCGACACCGTCGTCGCCCGTTTCGGGCAGCCCTATCCCGAGATCGCCGAACACCACGACCTCATCGCGAGGATCTGCGAGTCCGAGGAGGAGCGCTTCAGCGCGACGCTCCGCCAGGGTCTCGCGTTCTTGGATGAGGAGATCGCCGAGATGCGTCAGGCGAACTCGATCGTGCTTGACGGGCGCAAGGCATTCACGCTCCACGACACGTACGGCTTTCCGGTCGAGCTGACCGCCGAGATCCTCGCCGAGCAGGGCTTCTCGGTGGACATGGACGTCTTCGATGTCGAGATGACCGCGCAGCGGGAGCGGGCGCGTGCCGCGACCAAAGACGAGTCGTGGATCGGGTTCGGCGGCGCGTTCAACGAGATTCTGAACGCCAGCGGTCCCACCGAGTTCGTCGGCTACGAGCGCGACGCGGTCGGCGCGGTCGTCCTCGGCATCGTTGTCAGCGGCGAACGGGTCGATGCGCTGCACGCGGGCCAGACCGGTGAGGTGGTGCTCGACAGGACCCCCTTCTACGGCGAACAGGGTGGTCAGGTGGGAGACACCGGCACGCTCGCCTCGGCGACCGGCGCGGTCTTCAGGGTCGACGACGCGAAGCTGCCGGTGGCTGGATTGACCGTGCACGTCGGAGCGGTCGAGTCAGGGACGCTTGAGGTCGGAGCGTCCGTCATCGCGTCGATCGACGTGCTACGCCGCGAGCGCATCAGGCGCAACCACACCGCCACGCACGTGGTGCATTGGGCGTTGCGCCTCGTCCTGGGCGAGCACGTCCGGCAGAGCGGTTCGTACGTCGCGCCGGACCGCATGCGCTTCGACTTCACCCACTTCGAGGCGCCCGGCGCCGACGTGCTGCTCAAGGTCGAGCGCATGGCCAACGCCAAGATCATGGAGAACCATCCCGTCCGTGCGTACGACACGTCGCTTTCCACTGCGCGCGAATCCGGCGTCACGGCTCTGTTCGGCGAGAAGTACGGGGAGTTCGTGCGAGTGCTCGAGGTCGGGAACTTCTCCAAGGAGCTGTGCGGTGGTACGCACGTCGTGCGCACCAGTGAGATCGGACTTCTGCGCATCGTCTCCGAAGGATCGGTCGGCGCGAACCTGCGCCGCATCGAGGCGGTCACGAGCTTCGATGCGCTCGAGTACATCGAGCGCGAAGAACGTGAGCTCGCGCAGATGGCTGCCGCTCTCAAGGTGTCGCGATTCGATGTGTCCGAGCGCGTGACCGCGATGATCAAGCGCGTCAAGGATCTCGAGACGGAAAGCGAGCGTAGCGCTGGACGCCTCTCGGATTCCGGTGTGGAGGAGATTCTGTCAACCCGCGCCGATGTCGGGTACTCGCTCATCGTGGCGCGCGTCCCCGACACCACAGCCACCGGTCTGCGGGCGCTCTGGGACTTACTGAGGCTGCGGGTGGGCGGTTCCGGTGCGGTGGTGCTCGCGAGCGTCGATCCCGACGGGGGCGCGCCGCTATTGCTGGCGGCCGGCACCGACGACGCGGTCGCCGCGGGCTTCGACGCCGGGGCGGTCATCAAGACCATCTCTCCGGCCGTCAAAGGCGGGGGAGGCGGCAAGCCGGCCATGGCGCAGGCGGGCGGGAAGGACGCAGCGGGAATCGACGAGGCCCTGCGACTCGCCCGAGAGTCGCTCGGTGCTGGTTAGATCCGTCGTGCGCGCACTCGGGTTGGACATCGGTGAACGCCGGGTCGGCGTGGCGGTGTCCGACGCGCACGGTCGCGTCGCGAGCCCGCTTGCTGTGCTTCCCGGTCCTCTTTCGGCCGACGTGTCCCCGCTGCGCCGTCTTGTCGAGGAGTGCGAGGTCGACACGCTCGTCGTCGGGCTGCCCCTGAGTATGAGCGGGGAGGAGGGCCCGCAGGTGGCGCTGGTCCGGGCCGAGGCCGAGGCGTTGGCCCGGGTCTTGCCGGTAGCGGTCGTGTACCACGACGAGAGGCTGTCGAGCGCCGAGGCGAACCGCGTGATGGCGGCGGCCGGCGTCTCGGCGAAGAAACGCCGTGGCAGCGTCGACATGGTCGCTGCGACGATCATCCTGCAATCGTATCTGGATTCTGCGAGAGCCCGGGAGAGTGAAGACACGTGATGCAGCAACCCACCGAACCGCTGCTGAAGCCGCGCAAGCGACGACGACGCCGTGCCCTGCTCGGCTGCATCACCCTTTTTCTCGGTGTTCTCGTGCTCGGCACGGCCGGCGTCGCGTGGACGCTGCTGTACCGGGTCGACGCCGCAGTCGTCGCAGGTGCACCCGTGCAGATCGAGATCTCGAAGGGCGCTGCCACGACGTCCATCGGTCGGCAGCTGTCGGCCGCAGGCGTGGTGGGCAACGCGAACATGTTCCGGCTGCGTTCGCGCATGGCGCAAGCCGATGGTCAACTCAAGGCGGGCGTGTACGACCTGCGGACCGGTATGGAGTACGACGAGGTCATCGAGGTGCTCAAGGCGGGCCCGCAGATCGAGTACACGACGGTGACCATCCCCGAGGGGTTCGTCATCGAGCAGATCGCAGCGCGTTTCGAGGAGAAGGCGGGCATCCCCGCCGCAGAGTTCATGGCGCTTGCTGAAGGCGGCGCCATGGAGTTCGCCGACGAACATCCCTATCTTGCCGAGGTCTACAAGAGCTCGCTCGAGGGATACCTGTTCCCGAAGACCTACCGAGTGCGCGAAGGCGCCACGGCCCGCGACGTGATCTCGATGATGCTCATCCAGTTCGACCGCGAGATCGCGTCGATCGATTTTGCGCCCGCCGATGTGCGGGGGATGTCGCTTCAGGAGATCGTCATCCTCGCGTCGATCGTCGAGCGTGAGACGAAAGTGGCCTCGGAGCGGCCGATCGTCGCCTCGGTGATCTACAACCGCCTTGCCAAGAATATGCGACTTGAGATCGACGCGACCATCGAGTACGTGTTGCCGGGCAACCGCTTCCGCCTGCGTTACTCGGACCTGGAGATCGACAGTCCGTACAACACGTACAAGAACGCTGGCCTCACGCCGGGGCCGATCTCGAATCCGGGGCTGGCGTCGATCGAGGCGGCGGTGCGACCGGCGGACACCAAGTACATCTACTACGTGCTGACCGCGCCGGACGGCTCGCACACGTTCAGCGAGACGTTCGCGGAATTCCAGGTGGCCAAGCGAAAGTCCAAGGAGGTGTTCGGCCGGTGAAACATGAGACGCGCGAGTCGCTCGTATCGCACGCCGAGGAGGATCCCTCCCTCGATCACGCCCTTGTCATCGAGGGAGCGCGCAAGACCTACGGTGGAAGACGTGCCGCCCGCGAAGCGGTGCACGACGTCTCGCTCCATGTGTCGGCCGGACGGGTCCACGGGCTCCTCGGCCCGAACGGGGCAGGCAAGACCACCACGATCAAGATGCTCCTGGGGCTCGTCACACCGAGCGCGGGACGCTTCGAGATCCTCGGGCGGCCAGCGACGCCGGAGGTGCGACGCGACGTCGGATTCCTGCCCGAGCAGCCGTATTTCCCTCCACAGCTCACGGCCCGAGGGGTCATGCGGCTCGCCGGACGGACGGCCGGCATGCCAGCCACCGGCATCGACCGCGCGAGCGACGAGCTGCTGTCGCGGGTCGGTCTGAAGGGTCGCGAACGCAGCCGGCTGTCGAGTTTCTCCCGGGGTATGCTGCAACGTCTCGGGTTGGCGCAGGCGCTCCTCGGCGATCCGAAGGTGCTCGTGCTCGACGAGCCGGCGTCCGGCCTCGATCCTGTCGGCCAGCGCGACGTGCGCGACCTCATCATCGGCCTGCGTGAATCCGGTACCACGATCCTGCTCTCGTCGCACCAGCTTTCCGAGGTCGAGGCCGTGTGTGACGACGTCACGATACTCAACGCCGGTCGCGTGGCATCGCGGGGGCGTATCGACGACCTGCTCAACGTAGCCGGTAGGACCTCCATACGGGCCATCTCCGCCGAGGAGACTCTGCCCGAGCCGGTCGCCCGCGTGGTCGAAGACGTGGCGCTCGCCGGCGGGACATGGGTGTTCTCCGTGCCCGACGAGCAGGTCCGCGCCGTCGTCGACGCACTCGATGACGCGGGTTGGCGTATCGTGTCGCTCTCGCCGAAGCGTGAGTCGCTCGAGGACTACTTCGCCCGCCTGCTCGCGGGGCTGGGAGGTGGTGAGTGATGTTCGATCGAGTCCTGGCGATCGCCGCAGCGGTCGTGGCCGATGGTTTCCGTCGCAAACTCGTGTACGTCGTCCTGCTGTTCGCGGTCGTCATGGCCGCCGCGATTCCCGCGCTGCCCAGTTACGGCCAGGGGATCGTCGAAGCGGTGTTCCGGGAGGTGGCGCTCGCGCTCACGTACGTCGTGGCGATGGTCATCGCCATCGCGCTCGGCGCGACACGGCTCCCGTCCGAGATCGAGCGGCGCACCTTGTACCCCATGCTGGCCCGCGGTGTGCGGCGTTACGAATACCTCCTCGGCACGTGGTGGGGGATCGTCGTGACATTGGCCCTCATGCTCGCATCGCTGGGAACGATCACCGTGCTGATCGGGTGGTTCGTCTACGATGTGTTCATGTGGCGTCTACTCGGCGGCGTGTTCGCGATCTGGTTGGAGAGCGGCGTCGTCGCGGCCCTGTGCATCATGGCGGCCACCGTCGCCGGTCCGGTCATCGTGAGCGTGGCGGCGCTCGCGTTCCTGTTCGCGGCGCATGTCCGTTCCGTGCTGTTTCAGCCAGGCACGGTCGCGTATGCGCTCTATCCGTCCCTGGACGCGTTCAACGTCATCAACACGGTTGCGCACGGCCAGGGAGTGACACTGGCGTATGCGGCCTCGATGCTCGTGGTGTGGGGCGGTTTCATCGGCGTGCTGCTACTTCTCGCCGTCGCGCTCTTCTCCCGAAGGGATCTGTGATCGGCATGGAGCGCGCGCTGTCTCCGCTTTTTGTGGCTGCTGTCGCGTTCGCGCTCGTCGCGAGTCTACTCGCCGGTCAACTTGCCGCCGATTCGCAGGCGCCGGTGACCGCGCGCGGCGCCGAGGCGCTCGGACGGGCCGGCTTCGCGTATTTCACCGGCATCCGGACGTTCATCGCTGCTGTGCTGTGGAACCGGCTCGAGCCGATCTTCCACGATTACTACGAGGAGCTGCCGCTCGAAGAGCAGGTGCAGATGTTGCCGACCATCCGGACGGTCATCATGCTCGACCCGCAGTTCGGC
Source organism: uncultured Actinomycetes bacterium (assembly GCA_947085795.1). GTDB lineage: Bacteria > Actinomycetota > Coriobacteriia > Anaerosomatales > UBA912 > CAMTXY01. Next base: position 5,468 of record CAMTXY010000200.1, read on the forward strand.
GAGGCCTACTACGTGGCCGCGTGGGTGCTCGCGCGCCGGGGAGAGGTCGAGACGGGTCTGGACATCGCGAAGCAGGGAGTCGAGAACAACCCGGCATCCGGGCTGTTGAGACTCAACTACGCTCAGATCCTTTACCTGTTCGGCGACGACCTCGACGAGGCGGTGCGCCAGGCCGATATCGCGGTTCAGACCGCGACCTGGCGCGACGCGATCGAACAGCACGACGCGTACGCCGCGTTCGGCGCGATCTATCGCGCGGCCGGACTCACCGGGAAAGACGCCTTCATGCGGCGCGAGATCGAACGCCTGGACGAGGTGATCGGAGACGCCTTGCCTCCTGACGCTCACGACCACGACGGTGACGGACTCCCCGACCATTAAGGACCGGAAACGATGCGCTTGTTCTCGCCCGACATGTACTGCGCCGACGTGCACCGCATCGACCTCGACGTGCTTTTCGCCGAGGGTATCGACACGCTGCTTGTCGATCTGGATAACACGCTTCTGCCACGCGACTCCAACGAGGTTCCCGACAACCTGCGCGCGTGGACGGCCTCGTTGCGCGACCGGGGGATCTCCGTCTGTCTTGTGTCGAACAACTGGCACGAGCGGGTCAAAGCCGTCGCCGACGAGCTCGGTATCGACCTGGTCGCCAAGGCGGTCAAGCCGTTGCCGTTCGCGTTTTTGCGTGCGTTGTCGATCGTCGGGTCGACCCGCCAGCGGGCTGCCGTGGTCGGCGACCAGATGTTCACCGACGTGCTCGGCGGAAACCTCCTCGGCATGAAGACGGTGCTTGTGCAGCCGCTTTCGGCCACCGATCTGCCGCATACGCTGTTTCTGCGTCATATCGAGGCGTTGTTGTTGGCGGGTCGCGAGCCGCTGCCGTAGACTAGCGGCAGACCCGATGTCGCGAGCAGGGGAGCAGTCGTTGAAGATACCGATCAGCGGTCGGACGCGGCTTGCCGGCGTGCTCGGCATGCCTTTGGACCACACACTGTCGCCTGCGATGCACAACGCGGCGTACGAAGCGCTCGGGCTGGATTGGGTCTACGTCCCGCTCAGCCTGCGCGACGAGGGAGACCTCGAGCGCGTGCTCGCCGCGATCCGCGTGCTTCCGTTCGTGGGCTTCAACGTCACGATGCCGTTCAAGCAGGCGATGCTCTCGCTCTGCGACGAGGTCGCGATGCTCGCCCAGATGGCCGGAGCGGTCAACGCCGTCCACTGTGTGGACGGACGTCTGATCGGCTACAACACCGACGGCCGGGGACTCATCGAATCACTCGCCGAGGAGATCGGGTTCGCGCCCGAGGGCACGCACATCACGATCATCGGCGCCGGCGGCGCGGCCGGAGCCGCAGCGGTCGGCTTCATCCTCGGCAAGGCTGGGCGCATCGCTATCGCGAATCGCAGCATCGATCGTGCCGAGGAGCTCGCCGAGAGGCTACGGCCGCATGCCCGGGCCACCGAGATCGTCGCACTCGACCTTGCGGTCGCCGAAGGGGAGGTCCGTGGAGCGCAGCTCGTGGTCAACGCCACGCCACTCGGGATGGCCCCGGACGATTCGTCGCCGATTCCATCGGCATGGCTGGCGCGGGAGCAGATCGTGTGCGACATGATCTACCGCGCGGCCGACACGGCCCTGCTTCAGGCGGCACAGGCGGTGGGTGCCACGACCGTCGGCGGCCTGGGGATGCTCGTGCATCAGGGAGCGCTCGCCGTCGACATCTGGAGTGAAGCATCGGAGGTACGGACGCCCCGCGATGTCATGCGGGCCGCTGCGGAGACCGCGATGAGCACCTCATGCGTGAGCGAGGCGCCTGAATGACTGTTGCGAGCGGCAAACGTCTCGGCAAGATTCTCGTGCAGTCCGGCATCATCACCGCCGAGCAGCTCGAGGAGGCCATCGAGCAAGCGTCGGGGTCGTCGCTCGCCTCGGCGCTCAACGACCTCGGGTTCGTCGACGAGGTGAAGGTCGCCCAGACCGTCGCGAACCAGATGGGATTGGTCTACGTCGATCTGGGAGCCTACGACATCGATCCCAACGCGGCCACGAACTTCTCATCCGAACTCGCGCGTCGCTACACGGTGCTCCCGATCAAGATCCAGGACGACGAACTGGTCGTCGCGATGGCTGACCCGGCGAACATCTTCGCGATCGACGATCTGCGCATCGTCACCGGCTACGAGATCCGCCCCGTCGTGGCGGCGGAGAGCGACCTGCTTGCCGCGATCGACCGGTTCGCCGCATCCAAGCACAACGTCGACGACATGGTCGGCGATTTCGAGGAGACCGTGAAAGGCGCAGCGGAGGTCGAGGCCGATCTCGAGGACGATACGGCGCCGGTCGCCAAGCTCATGAATCAGATCATCACCGAAGCCATCCGGCAGGGAGCCGGTAACATCTACATCGAGCCGTACGAGACCGAGATGCGAGTGCGCTACCGCATCGACGGTGTGTGCATGGAGATCTTCCGCAACCCCAAGAAGATGCACCGGCAGCTCATCAGCCGACTCAAGATCCAGTCCGGGATGGACATCGCCGAGCGGCGATTACCTCAGGACGGCCGCTTCGGGGTCGTGCTCGATGGCGAAGGCGTCGATTTCCGCGTCGCCGTCATGCCGATCATCCACGGCGAAATGGCCGTTCTGCGCCTGTTGCGCAAGGACTCGATCATGATGTCGCTGGAGGACCTGGGATTCCTGCAGCACAACATGGACCGGTTGTACGAGGCGCTCAAACTCCCGTATGGTGCGATCCTCGTGACCGGCCCCACGGGCTGCGGTAAGACGACGACGCTGTACGCCGCGATCAACGAGACGAACGACCCGAAGACGAACCTGATCACCGTCGAGGATCCGGTCGAGTACCGGCTCGCCGGACTCTCACAGGTCCAGGTGCACGAGAAGGCGGGCCTCACGTTCGCGGCCGCGCTCCGTTCGATCCTGCGCCAGGATCCCGACACGGTGATGATCGGTGAGATTCGCGACAAGGAGACCGGTATTATCGCTATCGAGGCGGCGCTGACCGGCCATCTCGTCCTCTCGACGCTCCATACGACCGATGCGCCATCGACGGTCACGCGGCTGACCGAGATGGGTATCGAGCCGTTCTTGACCGCCTCGGCGATCACCTGCGTGCTTGCACAGCGGCTCGGCCGACGGCTCTGCCCCGCCTGCAAAGAGCAGTACGTTCCCGACGATGTCGCGCTCGAGCGTATCGGTTTTCCGTTCGATCCGGATAACCCGCCGACGATCTTTCGGGCCAAGGGGTGCAAGAAGTGCAACGGCATCGGCTACAAAGGCCGCATGGGAATCCATGAGGTACTCGTCATGTCGGAGACCATCGAGCGCATGACCGTGCAGCATGCGTCTACCGACGAGATCAAGCGGCAGGCCATCGCGGAGGGCATGCGCACCCTGCGCGACGACGGGTTCGAGAAGGTCCTCATGGGTCTCACCTCGATCGAGGAAGTCCTCAGGGTCGTTGTGTGATCGCCGCGTTCGTTCGCGACGCACGGAGAAGCCCCAGGTAGCGGTTGTTTCGCTGGCCCTCTTCGTGAGAGACTAACGGTGCCCGCATTCCGTGGGGGCTTAGTTCGTGTGTGCAAGAATCGTATGCGCCGGCCTGGCCTGGGAGGTGTCGCACAGCATGGCTGACAGCGGGATCGGCGATTACTTCATCAGTGACGTCGATGATGAGTTGCTCGACGAGGATGACGACGTCATCGGGGCGCCGGTCGTTGTAGCGCCGGTTACGCCTGTGGTCGCGCCTGTACCGGTCGCTGCCACACAGGAGCAGGCTCCGGCGGCTCCTGCCCCTGCACCGGTTTTTGCACCGGTTCCCACGCCGGTCGCCGCGCCACAGCCGAGGCCTGAGGCGACGGTGCGACAGGCAACCCGGGAGGAGCGTTTGGCCACCGTGCTCAACGAGCTCATGGTGAGCTCCCCCGACATCCAGGCGACGGCGCTCGTGAGCATGGACGGATTCACCATGGCTTCGGCGCTACCCGAAGGTATGCAGGATGACCGGGTCGGCGCCATGTCGGCTGCGATTCTCGGTTTGGGCGAGCGAGCGGCCGCCGAGTTGGGGCGCGGCCATCTCACCCAGGTGTTCATCGAGGGGGAGGACGGGTACGTCGTCCTCATCGCCGCGGGGGAACGCGCGGTGTTGACGGCACTGGCTCTCCCTGGCAGCAAGCTCGGCCTCGTCCTGTACGGCATGAAGGGATCGGCCGGGGAGATCGCTTCGATCCTCGGCTAGGTGGATTACCGGCAAGCCGGTGAAGAAGGGTGCGAAGAGAGCCGATGGCGCTTCGTGGCAACCTCAAAGACTTCAGTCTGCCTGACGTCTTCCAGCTGGTGACATTCAGCAAGAAGACGGGGGTGTTGCGTATCGCGCGTTCCGACGGGGCCGAGGGCGCCGTCTGGTTTCGCGAGGGCGATGTCTTCTTCGCGCAGTCGAACTGGCACCGCGAGCCACTGGGCGAGCGCCTTGTGCACGCGAACCGGATCACCCCGAGCGCGCTGGCGCGCGCACTGGGGATCGCGGCCGGACCGGAAAAGGGAGAGAGGCGTCTCGGGCAGATCCTGGTCGACGAGGGCTACATCACCGACAAGGTCCTCGAGGCGTTCGTCCAGGAGCAGATCCAAGACACGATTTTCGATCTCATGCGGTGGGACGAAGGGGAGTTCGACTTCGAGCTCCTTCCCGAAGTCGCGCATGAGGACATCGGCCTGTCCGTGTCCATCGAGAACATCGTCATGGAGGGTAGTCGTCGGCTCGAGGAATGGGCGAGGATCAAGAAGAAGATCCCGTCGATGGACATCGTCTTCAAGATGGCCACGGCTCCGGGCGAAGGCACCTTCGAGATATCGCTCAAGCCCATCGAGTGGAACCTGCTTCTTCTGGTCGACGGTACGCGCTCGGTGTCGGAGCTCGCGCTCGAAAAGAGCCGGACGGACTTCGAGGTCGCGCGCATCATGTACGGCCTCTTTTCGGCGGGTCTGCTCGAGATTGCCGCGGATGACGAGGTAGAGCGTCTGCGTGCCGAGCGGCAGGAGCGCGAGGAGCTCACACGTGAGCTCCTCGCGCAGGAGGAGGCGGCACGGCAGCAGGCGGTTGCGGAGGTGATGGAGCGGGAGTCCGCGCTCGCGGCGGAGGCGGCTGCGCGCGTCGTAGCAGAGAGCGGCCTGACCGTCGATACCGCTCAGGGACCCGCACTTCCCGTCGGCGTTGTCGAGCAGGAAGTGAGACACGAACCCGAGATTCCGGAGTTCCTCGCGGGGGAAGCGCATGCAGCGACCGCCGCCGACATGGTGGTTTTCGAGCAGATGATGGGGGCGGTCCTGGAGGCTCCCGAGCCGGAGCCCGAGCCCGAGCCGGAGCCCGAGCCGGAGCCCGAGCCCGAGCCCGAGCCGGAACCGGAGCCGGAGCCCGAGCCGGAGCCTGTCGTCCTTGAGCTGACCGGTGATCTGGAGCGCGACCTCATGGCGCTCGGACTCGGTGAGTTGCCCGGAGCCGACCTGCTCGAACCGCTCGGTGCACCTGAGCTTGAGCCGGAGTCCGATACGGGTCTGCTTGCGGGCATGCTCGGCGAGAGGGCGCCGCTTGCGCCTGCTGTTGAAGACAGCGTTTTCGTCGAGGAAGACGTTGCCGAGCTGCTATCTGCACCAGAGGACTCGAGCGATGTATCAGCGGTTCCGGATTTCTCCGACATCCTGGAGTCACTCGAGGAGACGACGGGGATTTTGGAGACCGGATCCCTGGATGAGGATGTCGCTGATGAAGCCCCTTCGCCAGTGGCTGGAGGCGTGATATCTACAGATGCGTTTCTCGCCGACATCTCGTTGGAGGGTCTCGGAGTGGGCCTTTCCGGTGGTCTCGGGGCAGAGATCTCCGCTCTGACCGGGGCCGGTGGCGCCCGGCGTCCCACCGCTAACGTCAACCAGCTGCCGAAACCGGGACAATCGTTCGAACTGCATCGCGACAAGACGGTCAACAGGGATCTGGTGTTGAAGATCATCGAGGGCATCGAGAAGTTGTGATGAGGAGACGAGTGACGGTATGCAGTCAGTGAAGGTCGTGGTGACCGGACCCTTCAACGCCGGCAAGACCACGTTCATCAAGTCCGTGAGCGAGATCACCGTTCTTTCGACGGAGCGGCAGGTTTCCGGTATCTCGGGCGAAGGGAGCGGGGAGACCACCGTCGCCATGGATTTCGGGCGCATCACGGTCTCTGACGATGTGGTGCTGTACCTCTTCGGCACTCCCGGGCAGGAGCGCTTCTCCTTCATGTGGGAGACGCTCTCGGAGGGCATGCTTGGGTTCGTGCTCCTCGTCGACGTCACTGACGACGATTCGTTTGCCGATGCGACTTCGATGATCCGGTTCTTCCGCGGCATGTCCGATGTCCCGTTCGTGGTCGCTGCGAACAAGGTGGCCGCCGATGACGTCGACGCCATCCGTCAAGTGCGTGACCGTCTCGAACTCGATGACGCCAGTCCGCTGCTGCCTGTTGACGCGCGGGACAGGGATTCGGTCAAGGCGGTTCTCCTCGGTCTCCTGTACGAGATCCTGGACAGCATGGCTTAGGCGATGGATCCCCGGCTGTATATCCTGGCCGCTACCCTCGCCCTCGTCGTTCTCTCGTTGATCGTCCTGGTCGCGGCGGTCGTGCGCGCGCGGCGGACCCCGATCGAGCCGCTCGCACCCGAACCGGACCAATGGCCCGTGCACGTGTCTGCGTCCGCAGACGTCATGGAGAACGATGTCGAGATCCCGTCGCCGTTCGATGAACCTGCCGGGAGTATCGCTTCGGTGTTGAATGAGCCCGTGCGCACCGGCGTGTGGCAGCCTGACGAGTCGCCGGAACCACCCCGCAGCGAGTTCGCGGACTATGGGGACCTTCTCATCGACGACCAGGCGCCACTCATCCGACCATCCGCCCCACTCGCTCTTCGTGAGAAACCAGCCGAGGAGCCACAGCCTGCAGTGGTAATCGAGCTCAACGTGCCGGGACCCGCAGAGGGCTGGCTTGATGCCCTTGTCGCCCAGTTGGACGCGCAGCTGGTGCCGCAACCGGACCCTGCTCCGATCACCGCACCCGCGCCCGCACCCGCGCCCGTACCCGCGCCCGTACCCGCGCCCGCGCCCGTACCCGCGCCCGCACCCGCGCCCGCACCC
>CAMTXY010000201.1:0-4196 GCA_947085795.1 uncultured Actinomycetes bacterium
CGCGCATCACCTTCAAGGACGTGGCCGGTGTCGACGAGGCCATCGAGGAGCTGCACGAGATCAAGGAGTTCCTCGCCAACCCCGGCAAGTTCCAGGCGCTCGGCGCGAAGATCCCGAAGGGCGTGCTGCTCGTAGGGCCTCCGGGAACCGGCAAGACGCTGCTGGCGCGCGCGGTCGCCGGAGAGGCCGCCGTGCCGTTCTTCTCGATCTCTGGTTCGGACTTCGTCGAGATGTTCGTCGGTGTGGGCGCCAGCCGCGTGCGCGACTTATTCGAGCAGGCCAAGGCCGCCAATCCCTGCATCATCTTCATGGACGAGATCGATGCTGTAGGTCGCCAGCGTGGCGCCGGTCTGGGCGGCGGGCACGATGAGCGCGAGCAGACCTTGAACCAGCTGCTCGTGGAGATGGACGGCTTCGACATCAAAGACAACGTCATCCTCATCGCCGCCACCAACCGTCCCGACATCCTCGATCCGGCCCTGCTGCGTCCGGGCCGCTTCGACCGCCAGATCGTCGTGGACCGCCCTGACCTCAAGGGCCGGGAGGGCATCTTGAAGATCCACGCTCGCGGCAAGCCGCTGGAAGACGACATCGATCTCGGAGTCCTCGCACGCCGCACGCCCGGGTTCACCGGAGCGGACCTGGCCAACCTCGTCAACGAGGCGGCGCTGCTCGCGGCCCGTCACGACAAGAAGAAAATCGACATGATCGAACTCGACGAGGCGATCGAGCGTGTCATCGCGGGACCCGAGCGCAAGAGCCGGCTCATCTCCGACGAGGAGAAGAGGGTCATCGCGTTCCATGAGGCCGGACACGCGCTTGTGGGCCACGTGCTGCCCCACACCGACCCGATCCACAAGATCTCGATCATCGCGCGCGGCCAGTCGCTCGGTTACACGCTCGCCCTGCCCCAGGAGGACAGGTTCCTGAACTCCAAGAGCCAGATGCTCGACCAGATCGCGATGATGCTCGGGGGTCGCGTGGCCGAGGAGATCGCGATCGGTGACATCACTACCGGCGCGAGCAACGATATCGAGCGTGCGACCAAGATCGCCAAGCAGATGGTCACGCGCTACGGCATGTCCGAGAAGCTCGGGCCGCAGACGTTCGGCGACGCGACCCACGAGGTCTTCCTCGGCAGGGACTTCTCGGCCAACGCTGATTACAGCCCCGAGATCGCGTTCGAGATCGACAAGGAGATACGTCGGCTCATCGATGAGTCGTTCGACAAGGCCCGCACGATCCTGGTTGAGCGCCGTGCACAGCTCGACCTCATCGCGAACGTGCTCATCGAGCGTGAGACGGTCGACAAGGCGGAGCTCGGGGCGCTGCTCGAGGACCGTTGGGAGGAGTTTCTCGCGGCAGAGGCGGCCGCTGCCGCGCAGAGCGGCGGGGACGGTGCGCCCGGTGAGGTCGAGACCGGCAAGGACGAGTCCGTGGCGGCCGATGACGAGCGGGCCGCAGCCGTCGAGCGCGACGCTCCGGGTACGCCGCCCGCGATCAGCGGAGCATAGCAGCGCGCCCGAAGCGGGTCGTCTGCGTCCGGTGGATTCCGATCGTCCGGCTCTTCGGTCATCGCCAACCATCGTGGTCTTCGGTGGCCGTTCCCGACTCGCTCTCATCGCCGCGCGCAGGCCGATCTGATCGCCGTGCTCAACGACGTGGCGGCTGCGGTCTCCTCGACGATATCGCTTGACGAGGTCCTCGATACCGGCACCCTCGTCGTCCGGGGTAGCAGAAGCGAGCACCTGCAGGAGTGGTGGGCCACAAGACTGCCCGCCATCGCGCAAGAGGCGTTTCGCAGGGGGGACACGCACCTCGAACTCGACCGCGAGCACGGCGCGTGGCTCCTCGGGGCTCCGATCCGCATCAAGGACCGTCCAGTCGGTCTGCTCCTGGTGATCAACTCGCGCGACCGGCGTTTCAGCGAGGGCCAGGTCGACTTCCTCGCCATCCTAGGCGCGTTCGCAGCGGCCGCGATCGAGAACGCGCGGTTGGCCGAGGAGAGCAAGTACGTGTTGCTGGCCAGCGAGCGGGACCGGATCGCACGCGAGATGCATGACGGGATCGCCCAGTCGCTGTTCAGCGTCGCGCTCGGGCTCGAGCTATGTCGCAAACAGGTGTTGTGAGACCCCGTGGGGGTCTCGGACAGACTCGAGGAGCTCCAGGACGCGGTGGACGTCAGCCGCAGCGAACTGCGCAGGTTCATCTTCGCCCTTCGGCCGGTCAAGCTTCAAGAGCTCGGCCTCGTCGGCGCTATCGAGCACTGGGTCTACCAGGTCACGTCCGGCAAGCCGGCGCGGGGGCGGGTCAGGGTCTCCGGCACGAAACGCACGTTGCGTCCGGCGACCGAAGCGGCGCTGTACGGGGTGGCGAAAGAGGCCGCCGGCAACATCATAAGACACGCAGACGCGACCTGGTTCGAGGTCGGGATCGATTTCTCGGACGAGGGCGTCAGGCTGTGGGTGATCGATGACGGCCGTGGATTCGACGTTGCCGAGGTGTACGGTGTCGACGGTTCCGAGGGTTTGGGGTTGCGCAGCATACGAGAACGGATGTCACGGGAGGGCGGTGTGGTCGCCGTGCGCAGCACGCCGCAGGGTGGCACCCGCGTCGAAGTCCGGGTGGGGAGCTGAGGAACCATGGTGCCGATAAGGGTCTTCATCGCCGACGGACAGGCGGTGTTCGACTCGAATGTGGCGACCCGGCTCATCTCGGGGCAAGGCAACTCGGAGCCGGATCCGCGCGACGGGCTGAAGGAGCGGCTTTCCGACCGCGAGGTGGAGGTGCTTCGGCTTATGACCAAAGGCTTCAGCAACAAAGAGATCGCCCGCGCGCTTTGGATCGGTGAGACGACCGTGCCGAAGAAGTGGCCCGATTCTGCTTCTCGAGAACGCCATCGACAAGCGGCGCCGCTCGTTCGAGGAGCAGCTGCCGGAGATCCTGAGTCTGATGGCCGGATCCCTGCGCTCAGGCTGGGCATCCAGCAGGCCCTCGACCTCGTCGTGCAGGAGATGGGCGAACCCGCCGTCAGCGAACTTCGCCGTGCACAGGCGGAGTCTCGCCTCGGATTGTCGATCGAAGAGGCGCTCGAGAAGATGGCTGAGCGGCTGGACAGCGACGACTTCCGCTGGACCGTCACTGCCATCGCGATCCAGCGAGACGTGGGCGGCAACCTGGCCGAGGTGCTCGATGTGCTGGCGAACACGATGAGGGAGCGCGCGGAGCTGCGTCGGCATGTGCATGCGCTCACCTCCGAGGGGCGGCTGTCCGCGATCATCCTCTTCCTGCTTCCGTTTGTGATGGTAACGCTGCTCTTTGTGGTCAATCCGGGCTACATCTCGACACTCTTCACGACCCCCGTGGGACTGACACTCCTGGTTTTCGGGGGCCTTCTATTGATAATCGGAGGCGTTTGGCTGAACCGCGCGACGAAGGTGGAGGTCTGAGTCATGGACATCGCGATCATGGGCATCGCCGCCGCCGCGATCACCGGCCTCGCGTACTCGGCGCTGTCGTTCTTCATCTCAGAGGAGCGACAGGTGAAGAAACAGCTGAAAGCGCTCGATTCGTACGAAATCGATGAGATGGTCGCAGCCGAGCCGCTCCTTCTACCATTCCGAGAACGTGTCTTGAGTCCGGTGTCGCGATTAATCGCGGACGCGGCGCGCCTGTCCGCGCCGTCAGACTACGTCGAGCGGGTGAGCAAGCGACTGATGCTCGCGGGGAACCCGGGAGGAATGGGTTCCGAGATGTACGTGGGGCTCAAGGCGGCACTGTCCCTCGCTATGGGTGCCGTGTTCCTCCTGTTCGGCATCGCGGGTTCGGCGGCGATCGGGCGGACGCTGTTCATCTCTGCCGCAGTAGCGCTGCCCGCCTTCTTCTTGCCCGACCTGTGGCTTCGTAGCCGTATCGATTCGCGCAAGTTCACCATCCGTCGCACTATGCCGGACATGCTCGACATGCTGACGATAAGCGTCGAGGCGGGCATGGGTTTCGATGCCGCCGTAGCCCGGGTCGTCAGCAGCCGCTCTGGCCCGCTGTCCGAGGAGTTCGGCCGCATGCTGCAGGAGGTTCAGGCCGGCGTCGCGCGTCGCGATGCGCTCCGGCGTCTGGCCGAACGTACGCAGGTTCCGGAGCCGAACGCATTCATCATGGCCATCGTGCAAGATCGGAAGAGCACACGTCTGAACTCC
>CAMTXY010000202.1:0-2377 GCA_947085795.1 uncultured Actinomycetes bacterium
GCCGACGCGGGCGACGAGGCGCAGAACGCGGAGATCGGGGTGCTCGGCGGGCTCACGCGGCGGGCGCTCGATGCCGGCGTGCGCGTCATCGTCGAGGGGCCGGGCCACGTGCCGCTGCACGAGGTCGCGTCGCAGGTCACCGCCATCAAGCGTGCGTGCCATGGCGTGCCGCTCTACGTGCTCGGACCGCTCGTGACCGACGTCGCACCCGGCTACGATCACATCACCTCGGCAGTCGGGGGAACGCTCGCTGCGATGTCGGGCGCGGACTTCCTGTGCTACGTGACGCGCGCGGAGCACGTGCGCCTGCCCGACGCGGCGGACGTCCGCGAGGGCGTGATCGCGTGCCGCATCGCCGCGCACGCCGGCGACGTCGCCGCGGGGCTACCCGGCGCCCGCGAGTGGGACGACGCGATGGCGACCGCCCGCAAGGCGCTCGACTGGCCGAGCCAGTTCGCGCTGGCGATCGACCCGGCCCTGCCCGCCGAGATGCGCGCGCACAGCGACGCTGGCGACGCCACTGCGGAGTGCACGATGTGCGGGCCGCTATGCTCTATGCGCGTGACGAACTCGGAGGTCCTCGCGTGAGCACGCCGACACCGACGCCCCGAGCACTCGCCGTCGGGGGACTTGACCCTTCGGCGGGTGCGGGAGTGCTCCTCGACGCGTTCGTGATGGCGCGTCTCGGCCATCAACCGGCGGTGGCGGTCACCACGGTCACCGCGCAGAACTCGGCGCAGTTCGCGGGCGCTTGGCCCGTAGAACCGGAAGCGCTCATCGCGCAGCTCGACACCGTACTCGCCGAGGGTCCTTTGTCCTGCGTGAAGGTCGGAGCGCTCGGCTCGGAACGGCTCGCCCTGGCGCTCGCCGGGTGGCTTGCGCACGCGCGTCTGCCAGTGGCGGTGTTCGACCCTGTGCTTGCAAGTTCGAGCGGCGGCTCTCTCGTCGACGGTGCGACTCGTGCGGTCAACGCGGTCGCACGGGTCTCGACCGTCATAACTCCCAACGCCGAGGAGGCAATGCAGCTTGCCGGTGTCACTGACGCCCGCGGTGCAGCGCGCTCTCTTGCGCAGTTCTACGACGTCGCGGTCGCCGTCACGGGTCTTGCTGGGGGCAGCGACACTGAAGCCGTCGACGTCCTCTGGGACGCGGGCCGTCTCACGGAGCTGCCGCACCCGCTCATCGCCGACGCGGGGGATGTGCGCGGGACAGGCTGCATGCTTTCCTCGGCGCTAGCTTGCCACATCGCGAACGGACTGACGGTAGACGATGCACTGAGCGCGGCGCACGCGACTGTCCGTGAGTTGCTTGCGAGCGCCGGTCCCTTGGGCCACGGGCGCTGGCAGCTCGATCTGGCGCGCATCGTGCAGGCAGACAGCTGACGGCCACCGCGCCATTGACGCATCGATCGGGGTTCTCTAGCTTCTTGCACGCGCTTCGGCACCACTTCGTGGGTTCGAGGACCCGTGCCATCTAGAGGAGCACGCCCATCGAGAAGCAATATCCAATGCGCGACGCGGGACTTGCTCTCTCATTGTCGAGCGTCGTTCCCACGCCCGCGCGCTCACCGCAGTCTTGCAGGTCAACGCGCTGGGCTTGATTCTCGGCGCCTCGTACGCGCTACCGGTGCTTGTCGTCCCGATCTTCGGGCAGTTCTCGGCGACGGTGGGGGCTTGGGTCGGCAAGCCGGCTCGACCTAGGGGGGCTCGGGCACTCGGTGATGGGGCGTCCGACGATTCTCGCGGTGGTTATCGGTGCTGCGTCGGTGATCGTGGCGTTCGTTGTGTTGTGGCTGAGCCTTCGCGTGCCGGGTCTCGTGCTCGGCGTGAGCATTCTGCTTACCGAGGCAGTGCTGCATGTGGCCTTGGCCCTGGTCGGCTGACGGGGGTCGCGACGAACGATGCGCGCCTGATGCGTCGCGGGTGCTCGTGCAAGATGCGCGAGCGGCTGGCGGTTCGCTACGCTGAGTCGCTGCCTGAGCCCGCGAGCCTCTCGCGCAGCGACACGACGTCGCCGATGACGATGATCACTGGGGCGCTGAAGCCCGCGGCGTCTGCCTTCTCGGCGATGGTGCCGAGAGTGCCCACGAGCACCTCTTGACGCTCGGTGGTGCCCCATCGGATGAGTGCGACCGGCTGGTCGGCCGGGCGTCCGGCCGCCATCACTTCGCCGACGATTCGGTCGAGGTTCTTCACCCCCATGTAGATGCACAGCGTGTCCGCGCCTCTTGAGAGCTCAGCCCAGGAGAGACCGACGCGCTCTTTGGTGGGATCCTCGTGTCCGGTAACGAACGTCACCGACGACGCGATGCCGCGGTGCGTGACGGGAATCCCGGCGCTCGCGGGAACCGCACTTCCGGCGCTGACGCCGGGGATTA
>CAMTXY010000203.1:0-1086 GCA_947085795.1 uncultured Actinomycetes bacterium
ACTCGCCTCCGTGAAGTCGGAGTTGCTAGTAATCGCGGATCAGCATGCCGCGGTGAATACGTTCCCGGGCCTTGTACACACCGCCCGTCACACCACCCGAGTCGTCCGCACCCGAAGTCGCTGGCCCAACCTTTTAGGAGGGAGGCGCCGAAGGTGTAGAGGGTAAGGGGGGTGAAGTCGTAACAAGGTAGCCGTACCGGAAGGTGCGGCTGGATCACCTCCTTTCTAGGGAGCCTGTAAAAGGTACCGCTGAAGTTCTCGAAGGCTTCAGCTGGGCGAGTAGAGCGCAAGCTCCTTGCCCTAGAAACCAAACAAGTTGATCTGGTTTGGTGTTCGAGCACAACTCACAGTATCCGGTTTTCGGGGGTCAAGCCCTCGATTGCAGTGCGCCCTTCTGGGGCGCGCTCGCACCTTGACAGCTGCATAGCGCAAGATTTGATCACGAATGATACAGATCAAGATATTAAGGGCACACGGTGGATGCCTTGGCGCTAGAAGCCGATGAAGGACGTGGCAAGCTGCGATAAGCCTCGGGTAGGTGCACACTACCGTTTCATCCGAGGATTTCCGAATCGGGAAACCGGGTTGGGGTCATGCCCAACCACCGCCTGCTGAACACATAGGCAGGATGGAGACAACCAGGGGAACTGAAACATCTAAGTACCCTGAGGAGAAGAAATCAACCGAGATTTCCCTAGTAGTGGCGAGCGAACGGGAAACAGCCTAAACCCATGTATGTGTAAGCCTGATGGCGTTGCTGCATGTGGGGTTGTGGGAGTCATGTTCATAGGGCATCAGACCTATGGCGAAGTTACAAATCGTTGTGGTAGCAGAACGGCATGGAAAGGCCGGCCAGAGCGGGTAAAAGCCCCGTACGCGAAACTGCAGCGACTTCGTTCATGACCACCCGAGTACTGCCGGACACGTGAAATCCGGTAGGAATCTGGGGGGACCACCCTCCAAGGCTAAATACTCTCTAGCGACCGATAGTGAACTAGTACCGTGAGGGAAAGGTGAAAAGCACCCCGAGAGGGGAGTGAAATAGTACCTGAAACCGTGTGCCTACAAGCAGTCGGAGCCTGGAAA
>CAMTXY010000204.1:0-4593 GCA_947085795.1 uncultured Actinomycetes bacterium
GCGTCCGCAGCAGCAGCCACTCTCGCCGAACCAACCGACCCAGCTGTTGAGCTCGTCGATCCCCCGGAGTCGGGGTTCGTGCAGGCCGTCACTCTCGGTGAGGTGGATGCTCCCGACATGCTTGCCGAGGAACCCGAGTTCGACGACCCCAAAGAGTTCAAACTCGACTCGCTCGACTCGCTCGATATGTTCGGCGAACGCGACGAGGACATCGACATCGAGGAGATCGACTGAGGCAGCGCGCCGCTTCGCGCGCGCGTTGACCCTCGCGGCACCCACACGCTACCATCGCACGTGCGCGGCTGACGTGCAGGCAAGCACAGGTGGTACCGCGGGGTGCGAAGAAGCGCGCTTCGTCCCGGCAGCCGAGGACGAGCGCGCTTTCGTGCGTCCGGGACCGGATTCGCCGGACGTGCACGAGCGGGCGGTGCGCGATGGAGTGCGGAAGAGGGAGAGAATGGGCGATAAGCCGGACTACAGAAGCACGATGAATCTTCCGCAGACGGAGTTCCCGATGCGTGCGAACCTCTCGCAGCGCGAACCTGAGTGGTTGCGGTTTTGGCAGGAAAACGACGTCTACCGCAAACGTCTTGCGCTCAACGAAGGCGGGGAGACGTTCATCCTGCACGACGGTCCGCCGTACGCCAACGGGCACATTCACATGGGCACCGCTTTCAACAAGGTGTTCAAGGACCTCATCGTCAAGTACAAATCCATGCGTGGTTACTGGGCGCCGTACGTTCCGGGATGGGACTGTCACGGTCAGCCGATCGAGCATCAGGTTGAGAAGAACCTCGGGTCCCGGCGCATGGCCGAGATCAGCCAGGCCGAACTGCGTGCCGAGTGCCGCGAATACGCGATGAAGTTCGTTGGCATCCAAAGCGAGGAGTTCCAGCGTCTTGGCGTGCAGGGCGATTTCGACGACCCGTACCTGACGCTCGATCCCGCCTACGAGGCCGGTAACGTCAGAATCTTTCGCGAGATGTACAACCGCGGGATGATCTACAAGGGCTCCAAGCCGATTCACTGGTGCGTGCGGTGCAAGACCGCGCTCGCCGAGGCCGAGATCGAGTATTCCGATGTGACGAGTGGCTCGATCTACGTGAAGTTCCGGCTCGTTGACACCCCTGACGCGTTCGCGGCTGCCGGAGGGAACCTATCGGTGCTCATCTGGACGACGACGCCGTGGACGTTGCCGGCCAATGTCGCGGTGACGCTTGCCGCCGACGCCGATTACGTCGGCGTTCGGGTCGGTGACGAGGTCATGATCATGGGCGAGGAGCTCGTCGAGCAGGTCGCTGGCGTTGCTGGCTGGGATGTATGGGAACTCGTGGCGGCCGCAGACGGCCAACCGGTTCGCGTCAAAGGCACCGCTCTAGCTGGCGTGAAGTACGCGCAGCCGATCCACGAGGGTGTCGAGGGCGTCATCATCATAGGTGACCACGTCGAACTGTCCACAGGTACCGGTGCGGTGCACACCGCCCCGGGCCACGGCGAGGAGGACTGGCTCGTCGGTCAGAAGTTCGGCCTGCCCACGCCTATGCCCGTCGATGACAATGGCATCTTCGACGTCGGCGGCGGCCGGTTCGCCGGGATGGGCGTCACCGAGGCCAACCCGGAGATCGTCGCGTGGCTGCGCGAGGCCGGCACGCTTGCCTCGGCAGGCAAGACGACGCACAGCTACCCGCACTGTTGGCGCTGCAAGCAGCCGGTGATCTTCCGCGCGACCGAGCAGTGGTTCGTGTCGATGGACAGGGCCGCCGAAGGCGTGCGCCCGCTGCGTGATGGTGCACTGGCGGCGATCGACACGGTCGAGTGGATTCCGGGTTGGTCGGTCAACCGCATCAAGTCGATGGTCACCGACCGCCCCGACTGGTGCATCTCGCGCCAGCGTGCGTGGGGCGTTCCGATTCCCGTGTTCACGTGCGTGAAGTGTGGCGAGACGGTTGCGACCGACGCGACGTTTGACGCGGTAATCGAGCTGTTCGAGACCGAAGGCGCCGATGCATGGTTCACGCGGAAGCCCGAGGAGTACCTGCCCGGCGCAGTCGCGTGTTCACGCTGCGGCGGTAGCGAACTCGCGCCCGAAGACGACATCGTAGACGTGTGGTTCGAGTCCGGCGTGTCGCACACGAGCGTGCTGCAGGCGCGTCCGGAGCTCCGTCGACCGGCGGAGTTGTATCTCGAAGGCACAGATCAGCACCGTGGCTGGTTCCAGTCGGCGCTTCTCACCGGCGTGGGCGCGTACGATGCGGCGCCGTATGAGGCCGTTCTCACGCATGGCTTCATCGTCGACGGCGAGGGCCGCAAGATGAGCAAGTCGCTCGGTAACGTGATCTCACCGTTCGATGTGATCGCGAACTCGGGCGCCGACATCATCCGTCTTTGGGCCGCCGCCGCCGACTACAGCCAGGACGTGTCGATCTCCGACGACATCCTCGCCAGGACGAGCGATGCCTATCGGCGGATGCGCAACACGTTCCGCTTCCTCCTGTCGAATCTGGAGGACTTCGACCCGTCGATGGCTGTCGCGTGGGATGACATGCCCGAACTCGACCGCTACGCGCTTGTGCGTCTTGCCGATGTGGTCGAGCGCGTCACCAAGGCCTACGACGACTGGAAGTTCCACCAGGTCCATCACACCGTGTTCAACTACTGCGTGACCGACTTGAGCTCGTTCTACCTTGACGTCATCAAGGACCGTCTCTACTCGGACGGGGCCGGCTCGATGTCCCGCCGCAGCGCCCAGACCGTGCTTTCCGCCCTGCTCGTGGACCTCGTTCGTCTCGTGGCCCCGATTCTCACCTTCACGTCCGAAGAGATCTGGCAGTTCATGCCGCCCGCTTTGCGGGGTGATGCGTTCAGCGTGCAACTCGCGGGCTGGCCCACCACCGACGTGATCGAGCAGCGCGCCGAGGAGGCTGCGGATCTGCGGGCCGCGTACGCGACCGTGCTTGACGTGCGCGAGGCCGTCACGAAAGCCCTTGAAGAGGCCCGCGATGCCAAGATCGTCGGCAAGAGCCAAGAGGCGGCGATCGACATCAGCGCGCCGTCTGACGTTCTCGAAGCGCTTAAAGCCCGCGGTCAGATTGGGCTGGCTGAGATGTTCATCGTCGCCGCCGTGAGCCTTGAGCCCGCGGGAGCCGTCGAGGTGCGCGTGCGTCCGGCGGACGGTGCGAAGTGCCCTCGCTGCTGGAACGTCCGGGAGTTGGGCACGGACGCGGGGCACCCGGACGTCTGCTCGCGCTGTGCGGAGGTGCTACGCGCACTCTGACCCCCCATCGCCCCCCATCATCCCTCCTGCCGGGCACTTGTGCAGAAGGGAGGTGGTATACTTGCTAAAGCGATTGGAACCGCGCCCGGGTGACCCGGGCGCTTTCAGATACGAGCAGGACGGACCTCATGGACACGAACACCAAGAACGAACTGCGTGCGCGTCTTGAGGCGGAGCATGAGCGGCTCGAGACCGAAGTCGAGACCATCCGGCGCGAGGGTTACGAGACGCTTTCCGAGGCGAGCGGCGAGAACAACTACCGCGATCACATGGCCGACCAGGGTTCGGCGACGTTCGCGCGCGAGCTCGACATGACGCTCGACGACAACGTCCGCGAGGCTTTCGCCGCAGTCACGACCGCCCTGCTGCGGATGGATAGCGGCGCATATGGTACGTGCGAAAGCTGCGGCCAGCCGATCTCGTCCGAGCGGCTTGAGGCTATTCCGACCGCGACGCTGTGCATCACGTGCAAGTCCGCAGAAGAATCTCGGTGACGGCAAGCAGGCCGCTGGCGACCGTGGGGTTCGTCGGCGCCACCGTGCTTCTCGCCGACCAACTCACCAAGATGCTCATCCGGGCATGGCTCGACCCATCCGTGTCGCTATCGCTCATCGACGGGATCTTCCACATCACCCATGTCCGGAACACCGGTGCCGCATTCGGCCTCATGCCCGGTGCCCGCCCGCTGTTCATGGCCACGTCGGCGGCGGTGTTGCTCGGCATCGCGGCATACTGGTGGATCATCAGGCCACGTGCTCGGTGGGTCGTGGTCGCGTTGGCGCTTCTCGGTGGTGGTGCGCTCGGCAACCTCATCGACCGCCTCGCCTTCGGCCGGGTCACGGACTTCCTCGATTTCGTCCTCATCGGGTGGCCGGTGTTCAACATCGCCGATGTCGCCATCGTCACAGGCGTGCTCATGCTCATCGTCTGGATATTGGTGGGACCTGAGCCGCACGAACACGTCCGCGAGTCATTCGAGCCCACGGATCACGGCGGGAGAACCGAGGCCGGATCGTGAGTGAAGTACACGAACACAGGGTTCGAGCGAACGAGGCGGGAGCACGGATCGACAAGCTGCTTGGCACCCTCGATTTTCTGCCGTCCCGGTCCGCAGCGGCCAGGCTACTCGATGCCGGACTCGTGCGTGTCGACGGATCGAGCGTTTCGAAACGCCATGCCGTCCGTGCCGGGGAGCGGATCGTCGTTGAGATTCCACCGAGCGAGTACGCAGACCTCGAGCCTGAAGACATCCCGCTCGACATCCGGTACGAGGATGATGATCTCATCATCTTGTCGAAACAGGCCGACCTCGTCGTGCA
>CAMTXY010000205.1:0-1699 GCA_947085795.1 uncultured Actinomycetes bacterium
GACAGCCGCGCTCGTCTCGCTCGTCGAGCTCGGCACGGTTCCGGCGTGGGTCGCGCTCGTGATCATCGCCCGCGAGTTCATCGTGACCGGTCTGCGGATGGTCGCCATCGCGGAAGGCAAGACCATCGTCGCGGGTGACTTCGGCAAGGCCAAGACGGTGCTGCAGGTCATCGCCGTCGTGGCCTTCATCCTCAAAGACTCCGATCCGATCAAAGCGCTCGGTAATGACTTCACGCTTCCGGTACAGGTGCTTTCGTGGGGACTCATGGGCGTCGCGCTTATACTCACCGTGGTATCGATGATCGACTACTTCTACCACGCACGTGATGTGATTCGAATCGAGACCGGCGGCTCAGGTAACGGACATGCGGAGGGGGAGCGCTGACCGTGTCGGCCCGGCCCGCATCCGCCGCCATCGTCACGGCCGGCACCGAAATCACCGAAGGTCTGCGGCTCGACACCAACGAGACGCTCGCGCAGGTCGTGGTGCGTCTCGCCAGAGAGATAGACGTGCGGATCGCGGTAGCCGAGTCGTGCACCGGCGGTCTGCTCGGGGCGGCGCTCACGTCGGTTGCCGGCTCCTCGGCGGTGTTTCGCGGAGGCGTGATCGCATACGCCGACGAGGTCAAGACCGGGCTGCTCGGTGTCGGGTCCGACCTGCTCGCCGAACACGGCGCAGTCAGCGGAGAGGTCGTGGAGGCGATGGCGCGTGGCGCGTTGAGCGTCACGGACGCAGACGTGGCGGTCGCCGTCACAGGGATCGCGGGACCGGACGGCGGGAGTCCGGACAAACCTGTCGGGCTCGTGTGGTTCGGAGTAGCGGTGCGAGACGGCGGAAGCGTGCGCACCGAGTCCGTCCGTCGCATCCTTCCCGGTGACCGCGAAGGCATCCGGACACGTGCGACGATCGCCGCGCTCGACCTGCTCCGCACAAAACTGCTATCACGGGAAGCGTGAAGGATATGCGGATCTTCATCGGCGTTGAACCGCCCGATGTGTGGAGGGAAGCGCTCGTCGCCGGGTGCGACACCCTGCGGGAACTAGACCCCCGCTGGAGCGAGGACAAGTGGGTGCCGGGGGAGAACCTCCACATGACCGTCAAGTTCATGGGTGATGTGGGCGACGACGCGGTCGCGTCGCTCGCGAGCGACCTGACGGTCGCTCTGCGGGGACTCCGGCCGTTCTCGCTGCCCGTCCGCGATCTGCTGTGGCCACTCGGCGGCGTGCGGAAAGCGACGATGTTGTGGACGACGTTCCACGATGCGGAGGGGGCCTGTGCCGAACTCGTGTCGAACGTAGAGGATCTGGCGGCCGATTACGGCGTCGTACCGGATTCCCGCTCGTTCAACCCCCACATCACCATCGTGCGGACTCGTTGGCCACAGGAACTCCGCTACAAGGACGAAGCGGTCGAAGCGATGCGCGCACTCCTTCGCGGAGAGGATACGATGTCAGTGGCGGGTGTTACGGTCTTCCACAGCACGTTGACGAAGAACCGGGCGTTCTACAAGTCCATCGGATCGGCGCGATTGGGTGATTGACATCGAACATGTGTTCGTTGTACGGTCAGCTCGTGCCCCGCAGGACCACCCGGCCGGATGTGAGGAGCTAGGGGAGCATGGAAGCTGAGAGGTCGAAGATCTTGGATTTTACCAAGGAGCAGATCGAGCGCAAGTTCGGCAAGGGCTCGCTGATGAAA
>CAMTXY010000206.1:0-5398 GCA_947085795.1 uncultured Actinomycetes bacterium
GATGGCCCCGCCGCCGACGATCGGCGCGGCGGCGACGGGGCCATCGGGTTCCTGGGCACCGGTGGGCGGTCCCATGATCCGGTCGGTCGCGCCGACCGCGAACGAGTCATCGTAGATGATATGACCGTCCCGGTCGAGCACCTGGAGCGCGAGACCCGAGAGGACTCCGAAGCGCGGCAACTGCATGAACGCCTGCGATGTCCATCCGCCGGAAGCCTCATGACTGGCGGCAAGCATAGTAGCGGCGCCGTTGGCGGTATCCTGCAACCCCTCGCGCACGTAGGCGTCGAACTGCTGCGCCCACACCGACGACAGGATGAGCGCCGCGAGCGCCATCGTCAGGGCAGCGACCGCTGCGGCGGCCAACGAGAAGCGCCTGCTCAAACTCGCATGCTGCGGACGTTCGTCGCCGGAAACCCCCGCAGGAATCGCGTGCATCCGTCACTCCGCCGAAGACGGCGGGTCGAAGCGGTATCCGACCCCATGCACGGTGTAGATGAACGTCGGCGTCCGCGGATCGTCTCGCAACTTGGCCCGCAGATTCTTCACGTGGCTGTCGATGGTGCGCTCGTAACCCTCGAAGTCGTAGCCGAGCACCTTCTCGACGAGCTCCATGCGCGAATACACGCGCCCGGGATAACGCGCCAACGTCGTGAGCAGCTTGAACTCGCTCGCGGTCAGATCGAGTTCCTCCCCGCCGAGGAATGCCTTGTGTCCGGCGACGTCGATCTCGAGCAGACCGTAGACGAGCCGGTCGCGCTGCGGTTCAGCACCGACGTTCGCTCGGCGCAGCAGAGCGCGGATCCGCGCGACGAGCTCGCGCGGCGAGAACGGCTTGACGAGGTAGTCGTCGGCCCCGATCTCCAGGCCAGCGATGCGGTCCTCTTCCTCACCCTTGGCCGTAAGCATGATGAGCGGGACATCGGACGAGTCGCGGATGGCGCGGCAGACCACTTCGCCGCTTATCTTAGGAAGCATCAGGTCGAGCACGACCAGATCGAACCCGCGCTTCTCGAACGCGTCGATGGCGGCCTGACCGTCGGCCACCGCGGTGACCCAGTAGCCCTCTTTCTCGAGATACGCGGTCACCGCATCGCGGATGGCCTTCTCGTCCTCGACCACGAGGATGCGACGTGTGGAACTCATCGGCGGCTCCTACTTGCTGTGTCCGGTACGCCTGCGACGCACACCGCACCAACCGTACCAGTCTAGCGCCTCACCTGCCGAGGAGCCCCGATTCCACGGAAACTCCACGCAGGTCGACGCAGGTCGACGCAGGTTCACGCAGGTGTGCCGACACGCGATCGCATCCCGACCGCCTAACCGGGCCTGCCGCGACCCGCCCCGCGCGGGGCGCGCAGGAGCCGCCCGGCTCCATGCACCACGACGCGCAGCCCGAGCGCCGCAAGAACGCTCAGCGCGATGCTAAGAAGCACGACGAGGGGGAGATACACCCATATCGGGAGGATATCGAGAGGGGACTCGAACGAGTACTCACGAACCCACCGCGACGGCACGAGCAAGACGAGTACGCGATAAAGCCACTCGTAGCCATCCCGGTATAGGATTCCATAGCACGTGAACAGCCCGCCGAAGTCCAAAAGCAAGCTCACCAGGCCCCAGGCGGCCCCGGCGAGCGCCCAGCGACGGGCACCGCCGCGCACCGAACGTGGACGGTCCGCCTCGAATCCCCTCGTCATCTCCCCTACCTCCCCCTCGGAGTCCGCCCCCACGCGCCCGCAGAGACACTCGCTTCACGCGGCGTCACCCGCTGGCCGCTCCCATGGGGAGTCCATACCCGTACCGCGAGATTCCGACCATATGCCGCGGGCGGACGCTCGTTAATGTAGACGAACGTACCGGGACGCCGAAGGAACCGGCCCGCCAGGGCAGAATCCAACCGCCGAGGAGGTTTTCATGCTCAACGCCATCGTGTTCGCCTACGGCGCCTCGCTCATGGGGCTGGAGATCGCCGCGGCGCGCATGCTCGCATCGGACGGTCGGACGGTAGCCTCTACGCGATGTCGACGGCCGGCGGCGTCGTCGGAACCATCGCCACGTCGTTCTGGCTCATCCCGCTGTTCGCGCTCGAACCGCTCATCGTGTGGACCGGCATGGTGCTGTGCGTCACGGCGTTGACATCGCTCCTGCTACGGGACGGCGACCGCGGTGCTTCGCGGTCGGCGATCCGCACTCCCGGCGCTCGCCCGTACCGCGCGACCCGTTGGTTGACTGCGGCGCTCGCCGCCGCTGCCGTGATGCTCGGCGGTTGGGTTCTGGTCGATGTCGCGGCCCTGCCGTCGAGCAACGAGTTCGGCGAGAGGGTGCTGTTCCGCACCGACACCCAGTACCACCGGATCACCGTGACCGAGGACGATACCACCCATCACCTGCGATTCGACCGCAGCCATCAATCGGCCGTCTTGCTCGCCGACTACGAAAGCGCCATGCGATACCCGGAGATGCGTGTCGATTCCGTCGAGGTGGACCCAGCGGTCGAGGAATCGCGCAGCCGTCTGTTCCGCAGCCTGTACCGGACCGTGGGCAGTGTATGGAAGCACCAGTGGGTATTCCCGATCGGCCTCGGTGACGACGGCTCGCTGACTGCCAACCGCAACATCATCCTGCTCGCGACGGACACCGCGTTGACCCGCGATGTGTTCGAGCGGCGAATCCGGGGCGTACGGTGTGCTCGCCTGGCTAAATACTCTTAGTAGTTCTCGGCGAGCAGTTCGTAGTACTTCTTGGGATGCGCGCAGGCCGGGCACATGTCCGGGGCCTCGGAACCTTCGAAAACGTAGCCGCAGTTGCGGCAGTGCCACTTCTGCGTGGCCGCGCGCTTGAACACGAGAGCGCCTTCAACGTTTGCGAGCAGTTTGCGGTATCTGGCCTCGTGGAATGCTTCGACCTTGGCGATTTCGCGGAAGGACGCAGCCACGTTCGGGAAGCCCTCTTCAACGGCCACTTCGGCAAAGTCCGGATACAGAGTGCCCCACTCCATCAGCTCGCCATCTGCAGCGTGCAGGAGGTTCTCTGCGGTTGCGCCCAATCTGCCGGCCGGATAGGAGGCCGTGATCTCGACCTCGCCACCCTCGAGGTGCTTGTAGAACACCTTAGCGTGCTCTCTCTCGTTCTCGGCGGTCTCGATAAAGAGCGCGGCAATCTGCTCGTATCCTTCCTTCTTCGCGATCGAAGCATAGTAGGTGTAACGGTTGCGAGCCTGGGACTCGCCAGCGAAAGACTTGAGAAGGTTCTGCTCGGTTCGGGTGCCTTTGATGCTCATGTATCACATCTCGCTTTCTCTTCAGGGACGGGATTGTGGGGGACATACCGCCGCGTGGTGGTGGGTCGAACGCGGCCGCTTGCACACGTCTTCCGGGTGGTATGTACTCTAGAGCATCGATGTATTCTAGAGCATCGGTAACGATTCTGGGAGGCACACCATGGCCAAGGTCGAGCTGAGAAACGAGATTCTGTTCAAGGCGCCCACCCGCGTCGGTCTGCTGGCCGACGTCACGGAAGCGCTGCACGACGCGGGCGTCAACATCCTGGCGATCGGCGCGTACGACAAAGACGGGGTGGGCAAATTCCTCATGATCACGAGCAATAACCGCGCAGCCGGCGACGCCCTTGCACCGCTCGGCGGCGAAGTCGACATCGCCCCGGTGGTCGTCGCTGAGATCCCCAACGTGCCCGGTCAACTCGCCGTGATCTCCCGCCGGATCGCCGACGCCGGTTTCAACATCTCCCAGATACACGCGAGCACCACCGACGCGCCGACCGCGATGATCGTGCTGCGGACCGAGCACGAGGCCCAGGTCGTCGACTTGCTCGCCGCCCTCTGAGACGGGCGACCCTGCGGAGCCGGATCTCGTGAGAACCCGACGTGCGGTCCGGGCGTCGAACCACCCGTGAGGCTTTCTTCGACACGGGGGTGCCGTATGTCGCCCAACGCCCGTCGCCTGCTCGCCATCACGTTCGCCGTTGCGCTGGTCACGGCGACCCTCGTCGCCTCCGGCTGTAACGCCATCGGAACCGGCGTGCGGCTCGACGGTACCTCATGGGTGCTCCAGGAATGGTCGGCAAGCTCACGACAAGCGAAATCGGAAGCACCCTCATGGCGGGTCCTGAGCCGGCGATGCGCGCCGAGGGGATCTACTTCAAGCTCATGGGGCAGGTGGATGCATTCTCCATCAACGGCAGTACGCTCACGCTCCTGGACGCCAGCGGCAACCAACTGCTCATCTTCGCCTCGCAGCCGTAGCGCGACGCCCCGTGACGGGATCCTCCCGCGTGGCGCGACGCCCGCCAACCGGATCAACGCCGTTCCATAGACCCCGAAATGCGCGATACTGTGAGGTGCCATGGTTCGCCGAGGAAGGGGTGCTCATGCGCACGGACATCGTGTTGACGCTGACCGGCGAAGATCGCGTCGGTATTGTCGAGGAGGTCACTGGGGTACTGCTCGAACTGGACGGCAACGTGGAGACGAGCCGGATGGCCCGTCTCGGCGGCAAGTTCGCCATGCTCATGCTCGTGTCGCTTCCCACCGCCCGGTCCGCATCCGTGGATTCGGCGGTCGAGCAGCTCATCGCACGTGGCTACAACGCGACCGTGACCGTGACCGAGCACGTGCGTGCGGCGGCGGCTCCCGATTGGCTGCTTTACCGAATCGAGATCGAAGGCGCTGATCACGAGGGTATCGTGCATGAGATCGCGGCGGGCCTGGCCGGGCAGGGCATCAGCATCGAATCCATGGAGACCGAGACGAGCAGCGCCCCGGTGAGCGGCACGATGCTGTTCTCGATGACGGCGCGCGTCATGGTGCCGCCGAATCTCGACGACACCGCGTGGATCGCGGCGCTCGTCGAAGCCGCGGACCAGGCCGGCGTCGACGTGACAGTCACCGGACCGGAGACGGACTGAGCCCGTCGAGGCCGTCGCCCTCCTCCGGATCGATGCTCCGATTCGACGCTCCCGGCGTATGACATATCTGCTATCGCATAACATCTACGCTATCATCGTCATATGCAACCGGACTCTGAAATCGGCTCACGCCTGATCGCACGTCGTAAGCATTCTCGGTCACCGAGAAAGTACGGAAGTGAACGATCGCGCCCGCATGTGATGGCCAGCGCCGCCCTACTCGCCGCCGCTTTCAGGCACGCCTCAGCTCAATCCGGCTCCCGGTTCGTGTGAGTATCCATGCACCGGCGGCGGCCACGGCCGGAACTCCGAACGCGACCACGAGCAACGTGTCCCAGGGGAGCACGATCGGATACCCGCCACGGCCGAGGAGCACCGCGAAGACGGGGATCAGCCCGCCGGGGATCGCCAGCGCCGCGCCGAGACCCGCGAACACGATGGCCTGTGAGGCCGCCAACGCGACGAGCCGGAC
>CAMTXY010000207.1:0-9271 GCA_947085795.1 uncultured Actinomycetes bacterium
CGGGCACGACGTGACGGTCCCGTTCACGCCGGGACGCACGGATGCCTTACAGGAGCAGACCGACGTGCCAGCGTTCGCCGTTCTCGAACCGGCTGCGGACGGCTTTCGCAACTACCTCAAAGCCAAGTACTCCGTCTCGGCCGAGGAGCTGCTGCTCGATCGCGCGCAGCTGCTGACGTTGACCGCTCCCGAGATGACAGTGCTCGTTGGCGGCCTGCGCGTCTTGGGCGCCAACTTCGGACAGTCCAAGCATGGAGTCTTCACCGCGCGGCCGGAGACGCTCACGAATGACTTCTTCGCGAACCTGCTCGACATGGACACCGCGTGGAAGGCGACCTCACAAGACCCAGACGTCTTCGAGGGCAGTGATCGCGCATCGGGCGCGCCCAAGTGGAGCGCCACCCGCGTCGACCTGGTCTTCGGTTCGAACTCCCAGCTCCGGGCCCTGGCGGAGGTCTACGCGTGCGAGGACTCTTCGGAGAAGTTCGTGCGCGACTTCGTAGCAGCGTGGGACAAGGTGATGAATCTCGACCGCTTCGACGTCGTCCGGCCCTGAGGGCAGAGGGGCATCACGATCACCATCGGTGCAGGAATCGTGACGATCACGTGCGCCTGTGATTGATGCCGTTGTGCCCGACCCGGAATGGGTTTCGGTGAGCCGCTCCGTAAGAGCCTCAAGCGGCTGCTCGAGTAGCTGACGTCAGCGAGGCCCCGGCGACCGCGTTCGGCATGCGCCTGCGGCGATGATGGTCGCATCGGCGGTCACCAGCTCGACATCGAGTTCGAGGGCTAGCGCGACGAACAGCGAGTCGTAGACGGTCAGCCGATACGTCGCTGCGATGCGCGCTGCCGACGCCGCACGCTCGCTGTCGATCTCAAACCAGTGCAGTCCGAAGCCGTCCAGCACCGATTCGACAAGCGTGAGATCGGCAGCGGTAGCCTTTCGTTTCCAGAATCCGTTGAGGACCTCAAGCCGCATGAGGGTAGGAGCTGCGATTTCGACCAGATTCGCCCGGTGGTCGGCAATCAGGCCGAGTGCCTCATCGCAGCCGGACTCTCCCGTCGGCGCAAACCACTTGAATGCCACAGAGGAGTCGACCACGACCTGGCGGTTCACCGTTCGCCATCCCGGTCGCGGTCCCGGTCCTCGCGCACGGACGCGACGCCGTCGATCACGCCGAACTTCTCGCCGATGCCGCGTGCGTCATCGACGGCGCGGTCGATGCGTTGCTCGCGCAAGGTGCGTTCGCGTTCCTCGGCGATAGCGGTCACGTAGCGAGCCGTGGCCTCGGCCACCAGTCCGCTCCGGGAACGGTCGAGCTCGGTAGCGAGTGAATCGACCTGATCGAGCAGATCGTCCGGTATGCTGATATTGATCTTGGCCACGATTCATCTCCGTGCGTGATGGAGCGGCAGTAGTCCGTAATGGTAGTGCCTTATGGTAGCGCGCAAAGGTAGTCTATCACACCTCGGCTGCGGTCGGCCAGCTCCACGCGCCAGCTTCGCGCGCCAGCGTGCTCGCCGCCCCGCTGCGCCCTGAACTCGGGTCTCGAAAACCGTGGTGCGGGTATCCCCCGTACCGAGGTTTGGCGGTTCGTCTGCGGGCTGGAAGTGCGGTGCCGAGGTGTCGCGTTACCCAGCGGGAGTGCCTACGGACCCAGCGGGAGTGCCCACGGGAATCAGGTAGAGCGGGGTCTCCCCCTCGGCGGCGTCGATGACCCGCCGGACCGCGTCATCCATGAACGCTCCCACGGGCACACCGCCCAGACCCAGGCTCGCGGCCACGAGCAGGAGATTCTGCGCGGCGTGACCGGCCTCGATGTGCACGTAGCGAACGGCGCGCTCCTTGTACTTGGCGGCGGTGCGCGCGTACACGCCCGTGATGACGAACACCACGGGTGCCGCGGCGACGAATCTCTGCCCCAACGCGGCCAACGCGAGGTCGTCGCGGACATCGTGGCGACCCACCTGCTCGAGTCCATGTCGCTTCGGCACGTAGTGGCGCACACCCTCGGCTGAGACCACATAGAGCTCGAGGGGGTAGAGCGCGCCGGCGGACGGGGCGGCCCGGAACCCGCGGGCGGGATCGGTGACGCCCTGGGCGGCCCAGAGCATCCTCGCGATGTGCTCCTCGGACACAGGGCTGTCCGCGAAGCCACGCACCGAGCGCCTGCGCTCGATGGCGTCGAGCAGGTCGCCGGACGTGTCAGTCTCGGAAGGGTCCGGCAATGTGACTCCGCCACCTGCACCCGGCGTCGCATCGACGCTGACCGCATCGCCGGGTTCTCGAGCCGGACGCGACGCGCACCCTGGGAGCGTGGCGATGAGAGTCCCGAGCGCGAGCAGGAACACGCGGCGGTTGAGCATTTCCGTCGCGCTCCACGTCGGCGCGGATTCGTCGGTGACGTACGGCATAGAGCAGCACCTCCTCTCGTCGTGGGTGGGCGCCGCCGATCCTCACGTAGCCCGTCCCTCACATGTTCTATTCCCACGCGGCGTGCGATGCGCCCGATTCGGGTCCAAGTGCGCGACTACTCGTGCGCGGGTACTCGTGGAGTCGAGAGACGACATCGTATATCGTTCAACTGAGGCACTCCGACGTGACAGCGAAAGCAGCGATGCCACAGACTCCTATGGTCGACACATCCACCCCGAACGGTACTCCCGACGGTGCGGGTGACACCCCGGACCAGCAGCCGTGGCACACCCTGAGTGCGGACGACGTGATTCTGCGCACCAGGTCGAGACCCGATGGCCTCACTGACGCCGATGCCGAGGAACGCCGTCAAGATTACGGACCCAACGTCATCCCCCCGGGCAGGGGCGACACGGTCCTCGACCTGATCTGGCGGCAGATCAATAACCCGTTGATCTGGGTGCTGATCGTGTCGGCGGCGGTGGCGATGGCCGTCGATCCCACCGGGGGGATGAAGAACGGCCTCGTGATCATGGCGGTGGTCGTGCTGAACACGATTATCGGGTTCGTGCAGGAATACAAGGCGGGCAAGGCGATCGAGGCGCTCACGCGCATGGTACCGGAGAACGTTTCCGTCCTGCGCGAGGGGAACAAGCTCACCCGCCCGGCAGCGGACCTCGTTCCCGGCGACGTGGTTCTCCTCGCCAGCGGGGACAAGGTGCCAGCTGACATGCGCCTGATCCAGCACCGCGGCCTGCAGATTGAGGAGGCGGCGCTCACCGGCGAGTCAGTGCCGATCCACAAGCAGCTCGAACCGGTGGTGCTTGCGGCGACCATCGGCGACCGCACGTGCATGGTGTTCGCGGGGACGCTCGTCACCTACGGGACGGGGACCGCGGTCGTCGTCGAGACCGGCGTCAGGACCCAGCTCGGTCGCATCTCCGACATGCTCAAGGAGACGACCGGCCTGCAGACCCCGCTCACGAAGGACCTAGCGAATATCGGCCGTTACATCACCGTCGCAATCGTCGTCATCGCCCTCGCGATGCTCGTGGTCGGGACCTGGCGGACCATGGCCGAGACCGGGGCCGCATGGATTCCGGCACTGCGCGAGACGGTCATCTTCGCGGTCGCTCTGGCGGTCGGCGCCATCCCCGAAGGGCTGCCGGCGATCGTGACCATCGCGCTTGCCATCGGCGTCCAGCGCATGGCGGCCCGGCGCGCCGTGGTGCGCAAGCTTCCCGCTGTCGAGACCCTCGGCTCCACCACCGTCATCTGCACCGACAAGACCGGAACTCTCACCCGCAACGAGATGACCGTGCAGGAGCTCTGGACGCCTACGTCTGGCACCTTCGGCGTCACGGGGGTGGGTTACGAACCCGAAGGGCGGCTGCTGCGCGGCGGAGCGCCGGTCGAAAGCGTGCCCGAAAACGTGCCTGAGGACGTGTCTGAGCTGCTGCTGGCCGGGGCGCTCTGCAACGACGCGTCACTCGCGCACGAAGACGGACAGTGGAAGGTCCACGGCGATCCCACGGAGGGCGCACTTGTCGTCGTCGCCGAGAAGACCGGCCTGGCGGTGGAGGAGGTCCGGGATCGCTTCAGGCGCCTCGACGCGATCCCGTTCGAGTCCGAGAACCAGTTCATGGCCACCTTGCACGCGCAGGACGTCGAGCGCATCGTGATCAAGGGCGCGCCGGAGGTCGTGCTCAGCCGGTGTGTCGACCAGGCCGGAGCCATGCTCGACACGGCAGACGTGCTGTGCGAAGTCGAAGCGCTGGCTGCTCAGGGGATGCGGATCCTGGCGTTCGCCGCCAAGCCTGCGCCCGGGCTTGCCCGTATTGAGATGCACGACACGGAGAGCGGGTTCGCCTTCCTCGGCCTCCAGGGAATGATCGATCCGCCGCGGCCCGAGGCGATCGAGGCGATCAAGCTGTGCCATCAGGCCGGCATCACGGTGAAGATGATCACGGGTGACCACCGGGGGACGGCACAGGCGATCGCCGCCCAGATCGGCATACTTCCTGCAAATCCGGACGCGCCCAGGGCGATCACCGGTACCCAACTCGCCGTGATGTCCGATGCGCAGATGCGCGATGCAGCGAGCGAATGCAACGTTTTCGCGCGTGTCGCGCCGGAGCACAAGCTGAGACTGGTCAACGCCCTGCAGAGTCGCAACGAGGTGGTCGCCATGACCGGCGACGGCGTCAACGACGCGCCCGCGCTCAAGCAGGCGAACATCGGGGTGGCGATGGGAATCACCGGGACGAGCGTCTCGAAGGAGGCGGCGGGGATCGTCCTGACCGACGACAATTTCGCTTCTATCGCGGCGGCGGTCGAGGAAGGGCGCCGCGTCTACCACAACCTCATCAAGTCCCCGGCCTTCGTGCTGCCCACCAATCTCGGACTCGCGCTCATCCTCATGTGGGCGGTGACGTTCTTCCCGTTCGCCGAGGCGACGTACGTGATCGACGGCGCGTCGTTGACGGTGCGCGAGCTGCTGTTGCCGATGTCGCCGGCGCAGCTGCTCTGGATCAACCTGGTCGCGGCCGTCGCGCTCGCGCTTCCTCTCGCGTTCGAGGCGAAGGAGCCTGACATCATGAACCGCCCGCCCCGGAACCCCGGGGCGGCGGTGCTCAGCAGGTTCGTGATCACGCGGACGTTTCTCGTGGCGATCATCATGACCGCCGGGGCGATCGCACTCTTCTTCCACGAATTCCATGCCGCCGAGGGCGGTGGGCCCCAGGCTCTCGCCAACGCGCAGACGATGGCGGTCACCACCGTGATCATGTTCCAGATCTTCTACCTGCTCAACTGCCGCTCGCTGCGTGACTCGATGCTGACGATCGGGATGTTCAGCAACAAGGCGGTATTCATCGGTATCGCGGTGGTTCTGGCGTTGCAGACGATGTTCGTCTACGCCCCGTTCATGCAGGTGATCTTCGGTTCCGCGCCGCTGACCCCCGAAAACGTCCTCAAGAGCGTTGCCGTCGGTGCGATCATCCTGCCGGTGATCAGCCTGGAGAAGTGGTTGCGCGGACGCGCGGCACGTGCGTGAGCAGTACCGGCGCGTGGTAGACTGGGGCCGAAAGCGCGCAAGCCCAGGGGCCGCAGCCGAGAAGGTGGGCGATGATCGAAGTTCCCCGCTGCATGAGCACGCAACATCCCGACAACGCAACGGTTCCATTCTTCGCATCGTCATCGGTGCTCGCGGGTGAAGACGAGATTCGCGAGGCCTTCTACGCCTACTCGCACCTCGGTTGCGACGAGCAGATGTGGGACGCCGAGGGCAAGGAGATCGACACCTACGTCGTCAAGAAGCTGCTCTCGTTCTACGAGGACTATTTCCGCGAACACGTGCTCGGCGAGGATCTGCGGCTCACGCTGAGAGTGCCCAACCCGACCGTCGAGACGGCAGAGGCCAAGATCCTGCTTGAGACGCTCGAGAGCATCCCGCGTTCCCACGACACCGCGCGGTTGTTCTACGCGCGTGAGGTCTCACCTATCTTCGAGGTCATCCTGCCCATGACCACGTCGGCGCGATGCGTGGATCGCGTCTATCGCTACTACCGTGACTTCATCGCGGGTCGCCAGAGGCTGCGTTTCGGCGAGACCGACATCACCATAGCCGAGTGGATCGGCGATTTCTCGCCAGACCACGTCGACGTGATCCCGCTCTTCGAGGACTTGCCGAGCATGCTTGCGGCCGCCGATATCGTCGAAGAGTACCTCGCCGACAAGGACGTCACCGATCAGCGCGTGTTCCTGGCGCGCTCCGATACTGCGATGAACTACGGGCTGGTCTCGGCGGCGCTCTCGAACAAGATCGCGCTGCACCGGCTGGAGGAGTCGACGAAACGATGCGGAGTGCGACTGCATCCCATCATCGGCATGGGATCGGCGCCGTTTCGCGGAGGGCTCAACCCCAGAACGGCCCAACGCGTGGGGGACGAGTACCCGAGCGTGGTGACCTTCACCATCCAGTCCGCGTTCAAGTTCGACTACCCGCCCGAAGAGGTGAAAGCAGCCATAGAGAGCCTCAAGAGTCGCAGCGTGGGACCTGCGATGCCGGTGGACGCCGAACGCGCCGCGCCGATTATCGAGCGCTCGAGCGCGGCGTATCGCGCTCGTGTGGTCGAGTTGGCCGATACCATCAACACGCTCGCCCGGTCGATGCCGTCGCGCAGGGCGCGCAAGCTGCACGTGGGGCTTTTCGGTTATGCGCGTCAGATGGATGGCCTGACGCTTCCGCGGGCCATCGGATTCACGTGCGCGCTGTACTCGGCCGGGCTTCCTCCGGAACTGCTGGGTTTCGAGGCGCTTACGGCAGACGACCTGGAGTTTTTGCGTACCGCATATCCGTCGTTCGACGCCACGATCTCCGAGGCGCTCACCTACTGCGACCTCGATGGGCCGCTCGTGACGACGGAACTCCGTGCGGCGGTGCAGCGCGCCGGCTACGATTGGGAGCCCGACGAATCGCACCTCGAGGTCGTGCGGCAGATCGCGGGCGCGCGGGCCGCCGGGCGCGAGCAACAACTGGGCGACCTCATCGTGCGCGGTGCCCGGATCCGTCGCTTCCTGGGCTGACGGGCCGGACCGAGGGTCACTTCGCGGGCGCTTGGCTCTCCAGGAACGCGGCGGCTTCCTCGGTCGCGAACTCCTCGAAGCCGTAGACGCCTTCCCACGCCTCTTTTCGGCGATTGTCGACATCGTCGGATTCTGCCGTCAGCGTTTCGACGGGTTCAAGGAAGGCGAGGGCGGATATGCGGGCGGCTGCGGAATCCGAACGGCGCGAGCGGTATAGTTCTGATTGGCCAACGAATCCGGGAGGGCTGACGCCATCGACCGAACGAGCGAATCATGCTACCTTGGCGCCGTCGTCGCCTTGCTTACCCAGCACGGCAAGGAGGAGATCGTCGCCCCGTTGCTCGAGGAGGCGCTCGGCTGTCGGGTCACGCGTGTGACCGGCTACGACACGGATCTCCTCGGCACGTTCACCCGCGAGATACCGCGCCCAGGAAGCCAACTCGATGCCGCACGCACGAAGGCGCGCATCGGTATGGAGCTGTCCGGGCTGTCCATAGGGCTCGCCAGCGAGGGAGCGTTCGGACCTGATCCTTTCACCGGCATGTTCGCCTGGAACCGGGAAATGCTCGTCTGGATCGACGACGAACTGGGCATCGAGGTGACGGGAACGGCATCCGGCAAGACCAACTACGCTCATCGCCTCGCGGCTTCATGGGAGGATGCCGAGAACTTCGCCCGCGCCGCCGGCTTCCCAGGGCACTGGCTCGTGGTGCGGCCGGAGCACGAGGAAGATCCGCGCATCCGCAAAGGCCTCCACGACTGGGGCGGACTGCGCGAAGCGTTCGATGCGGCAAGCGGGGAGACGTCGAGCGGCCGCGTCTTCATCGAGACCGACATGCGCGCTCATGCCAACCCGATGCGCAGGGAAACCATCGAGGCGGCGACCCGCGATCTGGTGCACAATCTCGCGAGCCGTTGCCCGATCTGCGACGTGCCTGGATTCCATATGGCCGAGCGCATTTCGGGTCTGCCGTGCGAAGAGTGCGGCACGCCGACCCGCGAGACCCGCGCAGAAATCCACCGGTGCGTGAAGTGCGGGCACCAGGACACGGTTGGGCTCGCA
Source organism: uncultured Actinomycetes bacterium (assembly GCA_947085795.1). Classification (GTDB taxonomy): domain Bacteria; phylum Actinomycetota; class Coriobacteriia; order Anaerosomatales; family UBA912; genus CAMTXY01. The sequence goes on from CAMTXY010000207.1 coordinate 8,067, forward strand.
GTGCCGAAAGCCGCCCCGGCGGGACGGTGCGAGCGGTGCAATCCCTGATCGCCCTCTCGCGCCGAAAGCCGCTCCGACCTACTCCATGCAGGTGACCTCACAGCTGTTCGCTTCCACCAACGTGATCTGTCTGATGTCGATAGCCTGCTTCGGGCACATGGCGGCACACACGCCGCACCCCTTGCACCTCGCTGCGACGATGAAGGACTTCTTCCGGTCCGCTATGAACCTGACCGCGTTCGGTTCTGGGCACACTTGCATGCAGAGCCTGCAGCCAACGCACTTACTCTCGTCGACGAAACCAGCCGAATACATCTATCTACCCCATTTCATGTCAGACACGCGCGTCCGCGGTCGCTGCAGCCCGGCGATAGGTCTCAGCGAGAACCCTGGTGTTGGATTCAATGAGCTTCTCGATCTTGCCGTACTGCTTCTTGACGGCGTCATCGAGGACCGCTGTCGTCCCGGATGCGACGAACTTCGTCTTGCCCCCGAACCGCTCGCGCAGAGATTCGTCGACCGCATCGAAGCTCACAATCCCTGTGATGCCGAGCAGCGCTCCGAGCATAGCGACGTTGGTAGCTAGTTCCGTTCCAGCGAGTTCGCGAGCAGCGTCCGTTGCGGGGAAGAAGTGGACGCTCACGTTCAGGTCGTGAAGACGCTGGTTCTCCTCATCCGAGAAGTCCAGCGGCTTGTCGGAGTTCACCAGGATGACCCCGTCCCGCTTGATTCCGGAGAAGAAGGGCATGGTGTACGACTTGCCCTGCAGAATCACGTCGGGGTGGTAGACCATGATGATGTCGGGATAGAGGATCTCGCCTGTGTCGAAAATCTTCCCTTCGGATATCCGGACGTAGCTTTCCGCCGGCGCTAACCGCTTCTCGGCACCGAAGAAGGGGTTCACGAGGGCGAACTTCCCGTCCTTGACCGCCGCGCTTCCGAGGATGCTGGCGGCTGTCACCACGCCCTGGCCGCCGAGCCCGGACATCCTGACGTATTTCCTCGTCATGTGGTCACCTCCGCAGCCTGCTCCTCGGCCTTCGCGGGCTCGATGGACTTCAGGTACTCTTCGGCCTCCGGCGATAGATGCTCGCGGAACGCGTAGTCCGTCTTGAGCCGCTCCTTGGCCGCGAGGATTCCCTCGTGAGGCTTCATCTTCATGTTCGTGGGACACGGCGTGTGAATCTGGATGTAGGTCGGACCGA
>CAMTXY010000208.1:0-1939 GCA_947085795.1 uncultured Actinomycetes bacterium
CGGGTGCGCGCAAGGTGGCGTGCATCAAGGTCCTCGGCGGATCGAAGCGTCGGTATGCGCGCGTAGGCGACGTGATCGTCTGCTCCGTGAAGGAGGCCATTCCCAACGGAGCGGTGAAGAAGGGCGACATCGTGCGTGCCGTTGTCGTTCGCACCAAGAAGGAGTTCCGACGCAAGGACGGCAGCTACATCAAGTTCGACGAGAACGCCGCCGTCATCATCGACCAGCAGGGCAATCCTCGGGGTACGCGTATCTTCGGCCCGGTCGCACGCGAACTGCGCGACCGTCGCTACATGAAGATCGTCTCGCTCGCCCCCGAGGTTCTGTAGGAGGCGAGGAGGAATGTCGCGTTCACTGTCAGTCCGAAAGGGCGACAAGGTCAAAGTCATCGCGGGCAAGGACAAGGGCAAGGAAAGCCGTGTTCTGAGCGTCCAACCCGAGAAGCAGCGTCTCGTCGTCGAGCACGTCAACATGATCAAGAAGCACCGCCGTCCGACACGCACGCAGCCTCAAGGCGGCATCCTGGAGATCGAGGGAACCATCCACGTCAGTAACGTGATGCTCATCTGTCCGAGCTGTTCGCAGGCGACCCGGGTCGGTCGCCGTCGCGAGGACGGGACGAGGATTCGTGTGTGCAAGAAGTGCAGCAGCGACATCGACAAGTAGGCCCGGCGGGCCTATGTGAAGTCGCGTCGGGTCGGGAATCCGGCGCGCGAGTGATGACACGGAGGTAGTACCACATGGCGCCACGGTTCAAGGAGAAGTATAGGACGGAGGTCGTCGGCAAGCTCATCGAACAGGTGGGCTACACCAACGTCAACCAAGTCCCACGGCTCGAGAAGATCGTCGTCAACATGGGCGTCGGCGAGGCTGCGCAGGATGCGAAGGCTCTCGATGCGGCAATGGGGGATCTTGCGCTCATCACCGGCCAGAAACCGATGGTCGCGCGCGCCCGCAAGTCGATCGCGGGTTTCAAGATTCGTCAGGGGATGCCGATCGGCGCGAAGGTGACCCTGCGTGGTGATCGGATGTGGGAGTTCTTCGACCGCCTGATCACCACTGCCATCCCGCGCGTACGTGACTTCCGCGGCCTGAACCCCGACTCGTTCGATGGTCGCGGCAACTACTCGATGGGCGTGACCGAACAGCTCATCTTCCCCGAGGTCGACTATGACAAGGTCGACCGCGTCCGCGGTATGGATATCACGCTCGTCACGAGTGCGAAAACCGACGAGGAAGCCAAGGCACTGCTCGACGCCTTCGCATTCCCGTTCAAGAGATAGATCGGACGTCAGAGACGCGACGTCTCGCTAAGGAGGTTCACAGGTGGCCAAGAAGTCGATGATCGCCAAGGCGAAGCGCACCCCGAAGTTCGGTGTGCGTGCGGTCAACCGCTGCAACCGCTGCGGTCGCCCGCGTGCGTACTACCGGCAGTTCGGTATGTGCCGCATCTGCGTGCGTGAGCTCGCGAGCCGTGGCGAGCTTCCCGGTGTCCGTAAGGCGAGCTGGTAGCCCGACCCGGTGAAGCCCCTCGCGCTCAGGCGCGTCCGCCATGGGCGGCCGTGAACCGGGCGCGGCGGAACCATCCAGGATCATAGGAGGTAGCACGACATGAGCATGACAGACCCCATCGCGGATATGTTGACCCGGGTGCGCAACGCGAACTCGGCGTTCAAGCAGTCCGCCAGTATACCTGCGTCCAAGAAGTTGGTGGAGATCGCCCGCATCATGAAGCAGGAAGGGTATGTCGAGGACTACACTGTGGTCTCCGGCAACCCGCAGGACACTCTTGAAGTCGTCCTGAAGTACGGCCCCAAGAAGCAGCGGACGATCACCGGCATCCGCCGCATCTCGAAACCGGGCCTTCGCGTGTACGCGAAGAAGGACGAGCTTCCCCGGGTGCTCGGCGGACTCGGTACCGCCGTCATCTCCACGTCTA
>CAMTXY010000209.1:0-6314 GCA_947085795.1 uncultured Actinomycetes bacterium
CGTCGATCTCGATGCGCTCGGTATACGAGTACAGCTCGGGACTCGTGTACAGGCCGGCCGACAATCCATGCGCCGACAGGAGGGCCGCAGTCATGCGGGCGGTCGACGACTTGCCGTTGGTGCCGGTGATCTGCACGCTCACGAACGCGTCCTGCGGGCGGCCGAGTTCCTCGGTCATCGCGGTGATGGCGTCGAGCGACGGATGGATCCCGAACGTGAGCGCGGCGCGAAGCACGTCGAGTGCCTCCGTGTAACCGAGCCGCGGACTCATGGCCTTTTTTCACCCGTCCGGAATCCCGCGCTACGCGAGCTCGGCGAGCTGGGCTCTCAGCGCGGTCACCGTCTCGCGCAGCTCGGCCGCTTTGGCGCGGTCCTTCTCCACGATCTCGGGCACCGCCTTGGCGAGGAACCCCTCGTTGCACAGCTTGCGCTCGATCTTCTCGAGGTCCGCACGCGCTTCGCCGAGCTGTTTGGAGACGCGCTCCCGCTCGACATCGAAATCCACGAGGCCCTCAAGCTGCACGAAGACCTCAACCCCGCCCGCGACTGCTGCCGCGGCGTGCGCCGGCTTGGTCGCAGCGGCATCGATGCGCAAATCGCCCACGCCGGCGAGCGCGGCGATCTGCCCGAAGAGATCTTCGATGAGCGACGCGTCGGTACCGACGGCCTTGACGATGACGTCCACGCGGGTGCGCGGGGCGACCGTGTAACGCGCGCGGATACCACGTATAGCCGTCACGATCTCGCGCAGCACTTCGATGGAACGTTCCGCGTCGGGATCGGCGAAGCGTGCGATCGCAGCGCGATCGGGCCATGCGGCGATCATGAGAGAGTCGGCACGCGCCATCCCGGAAAGCGGCAGACGACGCCAGATCTCCTCGGTCACGAACGGCATCATGGGGTGTAGCAGCCGCAGCGCCGTGTCGAGCACGAACACGAGGTTGCGCTGGACGGTCGTGCGCGCCGCACGGGCGGTGGCGTCGGCGTCTTCGGCGATGCCTGTGGAGAGGCGTGGTTTGGCCAACTCGATGTACCAGTCGCAGAATTCGTTCCACAAGAAGTCATGCAGCGCGCGAGCCACGTCTCCGAATCGGTACGATAAGAGCCCCTCGTCGACCGTCGCCGCGAGGCTCGCGAGACGTGAGAGGATCCAGGCGTCGGCGACCGTGGCGGCGTGCGGCTCGCCGGGCTCGTAGTCCTCGCCGAGGTTCAGAAGCACGAAACGGCTCGCGTTCCAGATCTTGTTGGCGAAGTTGCGCGAGGACGCCAGTTTCTCCTCGGCGAAGCGGATGTCCTGATTACCGGTCGTCTGGAGCATCAGCCCGAAGCGCATGCCGTCGGCGCCGTAGTGCGTCATGAGGTCGAGCGGGTCGATGCCGGTGCCCAGCGACTTGCTCATGCGCTTGCCCTCGGCGTTGAAGACCGTCGGATGGATGATGACGTCTCGAAACGGGATCTCGCCGTCGACGCAGGACATGCCGCTCATGATCATGCGCGCCACCCACAGAAACAGGATGTCGCGCGCCGTGGACAGCACCCCGGTCGGGTAGAAGTACTCCAGCTCAGGGGTTCTCTTAGGCCAGCCAAGCGTCGCGAACGGCCAGAGTTGCGAGGAGAACCACGTGTCGAGCACGTCCTCGTCCTGGCGCACCGGATCCGTGCAGTCCGGACAGACGGTGAGGTCGTCCATCGACGCACGCTGGGTGCCGCACGCGTCGCAGTAGAAGACCGGGATCCGGTGACCCCACCACAGCTGGCGCGAGATGCACCAGTCGCGGATGTTCTCCATCCAGTGGTAGTAGACGTTCTCCCAGCGCTTCGGGTGAAAGACGACGCGCCCGTCGCGGGCGGCAGCGATCGCGGGCTCAGCGAGCGGCTTCATGTCGACGAACCACTGGTCGGAAAGCCACGGCTCGATGACCGTGTGACAGCGGTAGCAGTGCCCGACGGAGTGCAGGTGGTCGTCGGTCTTGACGAGCAGGTCAGCCGCCTCGAGGTCGGCGACGACGCGGACACGCGCTTCGTAGCGGTCGAGCCCGGCGTACGGGCCGCCCTTTGCCGAGATGGTCGCATCCGCGTTCAGTATGTTGATCTTGGGGCAGCCGTGCCGCTCACCGATCTCGAAGTCGTTCGGGTCGTGCGCTGGCGTCACCTTCACCGCACCGCTGCCGAACGTCGGATCGACGTGCTCGTCCGCGACGACCGGGATCTCGCGACCGAGCAGCGGCAGGACGACCGTGGCGCCCACGACGTCGCGGTAGCGCTCGTCGTCGGGGTGCACCGCGATGCAGGTGTCGCCGAGCATCGTCTCGGGGCGCGTGGTGGCGACCACGATGTGTTCGATACCGCCGGCATGCTCCTTGAGCGGATAGCGCAAGTGCCACAGGCGGCCATCGAGATCCTCGTGTTCGACCTCGATGTCGGAGAGCGCCGTCGAGCACCGTGGGCACCAGTTGATGATGCGCTTGCCGCGATAGATGAGCCCGGCCTCGTACCAGTCGACGAAGACCTTACGCACCGCACCCTGGTAGCTCGGGTCCATGGTGAACCACTCGTCGGAGTAGTCGCACGAGCACCCCATCGCCTTGAGCTGGCCGACGATCGTGGAGCCGTGCTCGCGCCGCCACTCCCAGCACCGTTCGATGAACTCCTCGCGTCCCACGTCATGACGCGTCCTGCCTTCGCGCGCGAGCTTCTGTTCGACCTTGTTCTGGGTCGCGATGCCGGCGTGATCGGTTCCGAGCACCCAGCGGGTCGGGCGTCCGGTCATGCGCATCCGGCGCACGACGACGTCCTGAATCGTGTTGTTGAGCGCATGACCCATGTGCAGCGAACCGGTCACGTTGGGGGGCGGAATCACGACAGCGAACGGCTCGACCCCCTCGACGACGGGCTGCTCGAAGTAACGCCCGTTCATCCACGACTCAAAGATCGGCCCCTCGACGACATCGGGGTCGTAGGCCTTGCGCATCTCGCTCATGCCGACGCCTCTGCCTCGCCCCTGCGCACGACGGTCGGAGGAGCGCCGGCGATCGTCTCCGCGGTCACCACGACCTGCTCGACGTCGGTGGCGCCGGGCAGGTCGTACATCGTGTCGAGCAGCAGCGACTCGAGAATCGACCGCAGACCCCGCGCACCGGTTCCGCGGTCGATCGCCTGATGGGCCACGGCACGCAGCGAGTCTTCGGTGAAGGTGAGGTACACGCCTTCGAGTTCGAACAGCCGCTGGTACTGCTTGACGAGCGCGTTCTTGGGTTCGGTCAGGATGCACACGAGGTCGTCCTCGGTCAGGTCGTCGACCTTCGTGATGACGGGCAAGCGGCCGATGAACTCGGGAATCAACCCGAAGCTGTGCAGATCTTCGGGAAGCACCTGGCCGAACAGCTCGCCGATCCCGTGTTTGCTCGCATCGGTCAAGTCCGCGCCGAAACCGACGCCCTTCTTGCCGACGCGGGCGGCGATGATGCGTTCGAGTCCAACGAACGCACCGCCGAGGATGAAGAGTACGTTCGTCGTGTCGATCCGCAACAGCTCCTGCTGCGGGTGCTTGCGGCCTCCCTGGGGCGGGACGGCGGCCTCGGTGCCTTCAAGGATCTTGAGCAGCGCCTGTTGCACGCCCTCACCGGAAACATCACGCGTGATCGAAAGGTTCTCGGCCTTGCGTGCGATCTTGTCGATCTCGTCGATGTAGACGATGCCGACCTCGGCGCGCTTGATGTCGAAGTCGGCGGCGGTGATGAGTTTGAGCAGGATGTTCTCGACGTCCTCGCCGACGTAGCCGGCCTCGGTCAGCGCGGTGGCGTCCGCGATGGCGAACGGCACCTTGAGCACGCGGGCGAGCGTCTGGGCGAGCAGCGTCTTACCGCAGCCAGTGGGACCGAGCATGAGGATGTTGCTCTTGGCGAGCTCAACGTCCCTGTCGGTGCTCGACGGCATCACCCGCACGCGCTTGTAGTGGTTGTACACCGCGACAGAGAGCACCTTCTTGGCTCGCTCCTGTCCCACGACGTACTGGTTGAGCGCCCCGTAGATCTCGGCGGGCGTCGGGAGGTCGTCGGAAAAGGGCCTCGGGCGCTCCTCGGCCAGCTCGTCTTCGACGATGTCGTTGCATAGGTCGATGCACTCGTCGCAGATGTAGACGCCCGGTCCGGCGATGAGCTTGCGGACCTGACGCTGGCTCTTGTTGCAGAACGAGCACGTCAGGTGCTCGGCGCCCTCGGTCCGGCTCATGACGATGTCGCTTCCTTCGCCCGGTTCGCGACTACAGTGTCGACGAGACCGTACCGAGCGGCCTCGTCGGCTGTCATGATGTTGTCACGCTCGGTGTCGGTGTGGATCTTCTTGACCGGCTGACCGGTGTGGTGCGCCAGGATGGTGTCGAGCGCGCCGCGCATCCTGAGCATCTCCTTGGCTTGAATCTCGATGTCGGTGACCTGTCCCTGAGTGCCGCCCCACGGCTGATGGATGAGTATGCGGCTGTTGGGCAGCGCCGAACGCTTGCCGGCCGCACCGGCTGCGAGCAGAACGGCGGCCATCGAGGCGCACTGGCCGATGCAGATCGTCGCCACATCGCAACGGATGTACTGCATGGTGTCGTAGATGGCCAGACCGGCGGTCACCGAACCGCCGGGCGAGTTGATGTAGAGGCTGATGTCCTTGTCCGAATCTTCGCTCTCAAGGTGGATGAGCTGGGCGATGACGAGATTCGCGATCACATCGCTGATATCGTGGCCGAGGAACACCACGCGCTCGTTGAGCAGTCGCGAGTAGATGTCGAAACTGCGCTCGCCGCGCGATGTCTGCTCGACGACGATCGGTACGAGGGAGTTGGCGTCGTAGGGCATGGTGCTACTCCTTGTCCGTCGTATCGGCGGCCTCAGGCTCGAGCTCGATGACCTCCACGTTGGCGGAGTCCATGAGCCACCCCACGACTCGCCGATGCATGATCTGCTCGCGAAGCACGGCGATTACGCCGCTGTCCTCCCACGAGCGCCGCAGCTCGGCCGGGTCCGCGTCGCTTGAGCTGGACATCTCGGCGATCTCGGCATCGATCTCCTCGTCGGTGACCTCCCAGCCCTGATGGCGGAAGAGCGCTTCGAGCGCGAGTTCCTCGCGCACGACCTGGCGGGCCCGGTCACCCATGTCCGACTCGATCCGCTCCATGCCGCCGCCGGTGGCCTGCAGATAATCCGCAAGCGAGACGCCGCGGGACTCGAGCCCGTTGATGAAATCGCGCATCATCTGGCCCTTGGTGTTCTCGACCATGGCGTCGGGCACCTCGCCGTCGAGACGCTCCGCGAGCGCCTCGCGCGCCGCTTGCTCGATGGCCCGTTTGTGACCGACCTGCTTGGCCTTGTCCATCGTCTCCCGCAGCGAGGCACGCATCTCCTCGACCGAATCGTAGCCGCCGACGCTGGTGGCGAACTCATCGTCGACCTCGGGCAACACCTTCGCTTTGATCTCGTGGATGGTCACCTCGAACGACGCGGTCTTGCCGACGAACTCCTCGTTGGTCGACGTGTCCGGAATCTCGAACTCGACGACGGTATCCTCACCGGACTTCACGCCGATGAGCCCCTCGTCGAACTCCGAGGGCATGAGGCCGCTGTTCATCTCGTAGAGGTAGCGGTCGACGACGTTGCCGTCGTACTCCTTGCCGTCCACGGTACCGACGAACGAGATGAGCACATAGTCCTCGGCTTGCACGCCGCGACCCTCGACCGGCTCGACGGACGCGAAACGTTCGCGGGCGTGGTCGATCTGCGCGTCGATCTCCGCGTCGCTCGTGGCCGCCGGCGGGACGGTGACCGAAAGACCGTCGATGGATGAGAGCGTGAGCTCGGGGCGTACCTCGACCTGAGCGGTGAACTCGAACTCCTTGCCGGCCTCGATCAGCTCGACCTCGTCGATCTCCGGCTGGGCGATCGGCCGCAGCGCCTCGCTGTCGAGCGCCTTGCTGTACGCCGAACTCAGAAGCTCGTCTTGCGCATCGGCGAGTACGGCCTCACGACCGACGTGTGTGTCGATCATCGGCCGCGGAGCCCTGCCCGCACGGAACCCGGGGATCTTGATCTTCTGAGCCATACGCTTGTACGCGGCGTCGATGGCGATATCGACATCGGACGCGGGCACGCTGATGGTGAGCCGGACGCTATGTGCGTCCAGGCGTTCGACGGTCGTGTTCAACGGACCTCCTCGATCTCTCCATTTGCGATCTGACCAAGATTTGCAGTTGGTGCGGGCGAGAGGATTCGAACCTCCACGAGCTAGCTCACTGGATCCTAAGTCCAGCGCGTCTGCCAATTCCGCCACGC
>CAMTXY010000210.1:0-4037 GCA_947085795.1 uncultured Actinomycetes bacterium
CGACACTCCCTACGCGCACGGTTCGGCTCCGCACACGAAGCGGTTGCCGCCGTGGCTGCGCCGCCCGATCGCCATGCCGGGACAGGCCGCGGCGGTCGAGGGGCTCCTCGGCGAACTAAGGCTTAGCACGGTATGTAAATCGGCCAAGTGTCCGAACCGCGGTGAGTGCTTCGCGAGCGGTACCGCGACGTTCCTTGTCATGGGCGACGCATGCACGCGGGGATGCCGCTTCTGCGCCGTCGAGACACGGCAGCCCGCGCCTCTCGACCCCGATGAACCGCGCCGTGTCGCCGAGGCCGCCGCCCGCATGCGCCTGTCCCACGTCGTGGTGACCATGGTGACGCGCGACGATCTTGCCGACGGAGGCGCCGCGCACATCGTGTCCGTCATCGAGGCGCTGCGCCAGGCGGTTCCTGACGCGTCGGGCGAGGTGCTCACGAGCGATTTCGCCGGCAGCCTCGAGTCCGTCGATGCGGTCGTCGCCGCGCGACCCGCCGTCTTCAACCACAACCTCGAGACGGTTCCGAGACTCTACGAGCCGGTCCGGCCCGGTGCGGTCTACGAGCGTTCGCTTGCCGTGCTCCGGCGCGCGGGCGCCGGCCCGGATGCCTTGCCTGTCAAGTCTGGTCTCATGCTCGGACTCGGGGAGAGCGCCGAGGAGGTCGTCGACGTGATGCGGGATCTTCGGGCCTGCGGGGTGACGATGCTCACGCTCGGTCAGTACCTGCGGCCGAGCCCCGCGCACCTTCCGGTCGCGCGCTTCGTCGAGCCCGACGTGTTCGCACGTCTCGCGCTTGAGGCGCAGGCGATGGGGTTCGTGACCGTCGCGAGCGCACCGTTCGTGCGCTCGAGTCACCGCGCGGGCGAGATGGTCCGCGGCGATCAGCTCGAAGCGGAGGCCACCGGGAACTCGACGATTTGACCGGTACACGCCGTGCCCGCCTGCTTCGCCTCGTACAGGCTGCGATCCGCTGCGGCGAGGAAGCGGTCGATGTCGTCATCCGGTCCGTTGGCGGTCGTGAGCACGGCGCCCCCCACGCTGATACCGAGCGGAATCGCAGTTCCGTCGATGTCTTTCAGATCAAGGGCGCTGACCGCACCGACGAGCCTGCTTGCGAGCAGGCGCAGCTCCTCGGCTTCGGCTTCAGGCGCCACGATGGCGAACCCGTCACCTCCGTACCGGGCCACGAGGTCCGACCCGCGTAGCGTCCGCTCGAGCGAGGTCGCGACCGCCTTGAGGGCGAGGTCGCCGACTCCGTGACCGAACGTGTCGTTGATGCGCTTGAAGTCGTCGACGTCCACAAGGAGCAGCCCGAGCGGCCGGCTGTAGCGCTCCGCCCACGAGATCCACTGCTCCAGGTGGGTGAGCAGGCCGCGGCGGTTGAGAAGCGACGTGAGGGGGTCACGTGTCGCGTAGGTGGTCAGCGCGAGGTTGTCGCGCCACGCCCGCCTGATCACGCCTGCGAAGAACCGGCCGAGGTCGGATCGACTGTAGTGATCCTCGATCGCACCGACCACGCACTCGAGGTGGCGCGCGTACGCTTCGCGGTGCGACGGCGCCCCACCGGGCTCGGTCAGCTCGAGCAGTTCGCCGAAGACAGGGTCGGTCATGAAGAACTCCATGCGCGCCGCGATGTCGAGCATCACGTCGTCGCTCACCGTCGAGAAATCGACCGGGAGCATGGCCTCGATCTCCGAGAGCACGCGGGTCAGGTGTCGTTCGAGGCCCTCGGTGTCGTTGACGATGTCGGGAAGCAGACCGCGATCCCATGCGTTCGCGAGCCCCTCCCACCAGCTGACATGTGTGTTCTCCTCGGCTGCGAGCCGCTCGAACACCGCCGCGAGTTCGGGGTCGTCGACGTGGCGGGCCATGGACTCGTACGTCGCCTGGGCGATGGTGTCCATCTCGGCGCAGGTCTTGAGTATCGTTTGCATACGGGGCCTCCTCCCGCTGACTACGAGTATACTTCGGAACGGTGGGAAGGTCGGCATATCCATGAGAGATCGGTGAACCCTGCGGTGATGGCGTACGAATCGCGCACATACCGGCGCACCGTGTGTCCCACGGACTTGACGCGCTTCGAGGTCCGGATCGGCGAGACCGACCTGTGCGTGTGTGCGGCGAGCGATCCGACCGACGCCGCCGAGGACCTCGTCGTTCAGGCGCGTTGGGAGATCGACGAGTTCATCCGGGGACACCCGTATCTCAGCGAGACGCCTACACCGCTCGACGTCCCCGAGACCGCGCCGCGGATCGTCAAACGCATGGCTGAGGCCGCGAAGGCGGCGCGCGTCGGGCCGATGACGGTCGTCGACGGCGCGATCACCGAGCACGTCGCTCGTGGGCTCACGGAACACTTCCCTGAGGTGATCGTCGAGAGTGACGGTGACGTATACCTGGTCGGCGCGACGAGCAGGACCATCGCGCTTTGGGTAGGCGAGGAAGGCGCGCCCGGCGTCGGGCTCGTGGTCGCAGGCGGTCTCATGCCCGTGGCGGTCTGCACGAGCAGCAGGACGGACGGCCGTTCCGCTACGGTCGGTCGCACTGACGCGGTGACGGTGATAGCGCGCAACGGCGCCCTGGCCCACGCGGTCGCGACCGCACTGGCCGATCAGGTCCGTGACGCGGAGGACGTCGAACGAGCCATCGAGGCCGCGCGCAACGTCTTCGGAATACTTGGCGTGCTCGTCATCGCCGGTGACCGCATCGACGCATGGGGCCACGTGCGGCTCGTGTCGCTCGATTAGCTGAACGGGCCGAAACCAGGCGATTCCGAGAGGCACCCCGGCCCGACGACGAGGAGAGCGCCTACCAGTCGGCTATGAGGACAGCGAGCGTCACGTGCTGTGGTTGCTCAGACAGCACGGACTGGCTGACTGAGCCCGAACGGCGTCAGAGCGGCTCGGCGGGATTGGCGGCACGCAAGTCCCCCTGCTCGCCCGAGTCCTCTCCCGACGCATCGTGTCTCGCGCGTCCTCGGCTAACCACGAACAGGCCAGCGGTGATGAGCAGGATCACGATGACGATGAGCGGGAACACGACAGCGCTGGATCCGCCTGTCGTCGACCCGCCGCCGGATGCGCCGGTACCTGTTGGCGGAACGAAGCTGACCCGCATTCCGACGTCCCGACCTGCGGCCACATCCGTGAGTTCGAGGACGTGATAGGTCTTTCCCGAAGGCCCCGGCGACGCGACCACCCCCGGGGTGCTCGTGGTCACCCGCGCCGCTGTCAGCACGGTGATCCCGAGCCGGACGGTCGGGGCGGCACCCGGTGTTCTCCAGGCGACGGAGGCCGAGACCTCGTCGCCCGTGCGGGAGATCTTGCCGGGCGCGTCGAACTCGATCTGCCCGATCCGAGAGCGGGTCAACTCGAAGAGCACGGTGTCGAACACGCCGCTACCCGGGATGATCTGGTACGTGGCCTCGGGGTCGTCCTCCAACGCGCCCCCGAGGATCTCGCCGGCCCACAGGATCTCGGTCCCCGCAGGGACCATCAGCGCGACTTCGGCGGGCAGCGGGACGGATTCGGGGAGCGTGCCGGTGACCAGTGTGACGGCGTCGAACGACTCGTTCGTGGTGTCGAGCAACACGTCGACTCGTTCCCAGCCGACCGGTGCGGCGACAAGCGTCGCTGGCGTGCTCGTCCAGGCCAGCACCGAGACGAGAGCCACGACGATCGCGGCCTGGCGAGCGCGAAGACTGCGCATGTGGATCGTGTGCTCTCTCCTGATTCGATCGGCGGCACGGCGCGCGAACGCACGACGCGCGCATGGACGCCATCGGCCTGACGGATGCGGGCTCTCGGCGATTCTACCGCAAAGGCGGCACGGGGGCATGTCGGAGCTTGCGCCATGCTTGCGCCATGTTCGCTCCAGTCGCGGCTTCCGCCGACGCGCGAGCGCAAAGCCGCTAGAATGGTCACACGACATGGATTCGATCCGACGAGGGGCTGATGATGGACAGCATCGACGAACTAGACATGTACGAGGCCGAGAAACGCCTCAGATCGGAAGAGCACACGTCTGAACTCCAGTC
>CAMTXY010000211.1:0-5857 GCA_947085795.1 uncultured Actinomycetes bacterium
ACATGTACATGTCCTCGATGTTCCTGCCGCACACCGACCTCTTCATGTTCCCGCAGGCCGAGCGCAAGCTCGCAGCGCGCGCCAAGAATACGGCGGTGAGGTAGATGCCCTTCACCATCGCGCTGGCAGGCAAAGGCGGGACCGGCAAGACGACGGCGGCCGCGCTTTCCGTACGAGCGCTGCGCGAACTGGGTGCGCGCGCGGTGTTGGCCGTCGACGCCGACCCCAACGCCACGCTTCACGAGGCGCTCGGCGTCGAGGTCGAGCGCAGCGTCGCGGAGATCACCGCGGAACTGATGGGATCCGATGAGGCCACGCCCGGCGGTATGAGCAAGGATGCGTGGATGGAGCTCTACGTCAACCGCTACATCGTCGAGACCGCTGAGTTCGATCTTCTGTCCATGGGCCGCCCCGAGGGAGCAGGCTGCTACTGCTACGCCAACAATCTCGTGCGGGGCTGCATCGAAGGGTTGTCCCGCGGATACGAGTACATCGTCATGGACAACGAGGCCGGCCTCGAGCATCTCTCGCGACGGACTACGCGCGATGTCGACGCGCTGCTCATCGTGTCGGATCCTAGCGTGCGCGGTATCCGAACCGCACACCGCCTCGACGTTCTGGCGAGTGAGCTCGACATCGGCATCGGTGCGCGGTATCTCGTCATCAACAGAACCCGCGGGCCGCTCGATCCCGCTCTTGTCCGGGAAGCGGAGGCGACCGGTCTTCCGCTTCTCGGCACGATTCCGCACGACGATGCCATCGTGCGCTCTGACCTCGACGGTGTCGGCCTGTTCTCGCTCCCCCCGAACTCGACGGCACTGTCCGCGATGAAGGACATGATCGCGTGCGTGGCACCGGCTTTCCACGGAGCCCCCGTCTAGACGACCGGATCATCCACCAGCTGGAGGTATCGATGACGGCGACCATCATAGACGGTAAAGCTGTAGCCGAAAGAAGGCTAGCTGATACCGCCGCACGAGTCTCGGAGCTGCGACGGCGCGGCATCACACCTGGACTTGCCGTAGTCATCGTCGGCGAGGATCCCGCCTCGCGGGTCTACGTGCGCAACAAGGTCAAGGCTTGCGAGGAGATCGGCGTCTTCTCCGAGAAGGTCGAGCTGGGCGTCGAGACATCACAGAGTGAGCTGCTGGCGGTCATCGGAGACCTCAACGAGCGCTCTGACATTCATGGAATCCTCGTGCAGCTCCCGCTGCCCGCACATCTGGATGAGGACGCGGTCGTCGAGACAATCCGTGCCGACAAGGACGTCGACGGTTTCCACCCCGAAAGCGTCGGAAGATTGCTCGTAGGCAAGGACACGTTCGTCTCTTGCACACCGGCCGGCGTGATGGTGCTGCTCGAGGAGAGCGGCGTCGAGCTCAAGGGCAAGGACGTCGTCATCGTCGGCCGGAGCAACAACGTGGGCAAGCCGGTCGCGCTGCTGTGCCTCGCGCGACACGCGACCGTCACGATATGCCACTCGCGCACAGAGGAGCTCGCCGCTCACGTACGCGCCGCCGACGTCGTCATCGTCGCGGTCGGTCGTCCCGAGATGGTCAAGGGCGATTGGATCAAAGAGGGCGCTGTCGTGATCGACGTCGGTATCAACCGGGTGGATGGCCGGCTCGTCGGCGATGTCGAGTTCGACGCGACCGCCAAGAGAGCGAGCGCGATCACGCCGGTGCCCGGCGGTGTAGGCCCGATGACGATCGCGATGCTCATGGAGAACACCGTCGCCGCTGCCGAGCGCAGCGCTTCGCACGCATAGGAGGAGAGCGAACCATGCTTTACACGGAACCCACAGAGCAGAGCAAGGGACGCATCCGAGAGGTGACTTTGGGTAGCGGCGAGGGTGCCGTCACGATTGGCGGCGAGAGCGCGATGGCATTCTGCGCCTTCGACGGAGAACTCCCCCATAGACCCGTCATCGCGATGGAGGTTTTCGACGCCGAGCCGATCGGATGGGCGTCGGTGCTGCTCGACGCACTCGGAGATGTAGTCTCGGACCCTGCGGCTTGGGCGAAGGCGTGTGTCGAGCAGCACGGGGCCGACCTCGTGTGCGTGCAGCTCGCCTCCACCGACCCCAACGGCGCCGATAGCTCGCCCGAGAACGCCGCAGCGACCGTGCGCTCCGTCGTGGACGCTGTGAGCGTGCCGGTCATCGTGTACGGGAGCGGCAACGCCGGCAAGGACGCCGAGGTGCTCAAGAAGGTGGCCGAAGCCGTCACCGACACGAGACTCGCGCTCGCTCCGGCCACAGAAGACAACTTCAAGGCCGTAACCGCCGCCGCCCTGGGCTACGGGCACCTCGTGATCGCTGAGACTCCCATCGACGTGAACATGGCCAAGCAGCTCAACATCCTCATCACACAGATGGGTTTGGACGCCGACCGCATCCTCATCGACCCGTCTACCGGTGCCATCGGATACGGCATCGAGTACAGCTACACGGTCATGGAGCGACTCCGTCTCGCCGCGCTTGCGCAGAACGACGACATGACCCGCATGCCACTTATCTGCAACCTCGGCAAGGAAGCCTGGCGATCCAAGGAAGCCAAGGCTTCGGAGGAAGAGGAACCTTCGTGGGGCGACGCGAATCGCCGAGGGGTTCTGTGGGAGGCGACGACCGCGATCACTCTCGCGCTCGGAGGCGCGGACGTGCTTGTGATGCGCCATCCGGAGGCGATCTCGCTTGTCGGCAAGGCGCTCGACGCACTGTCGGTGAACTGATGGGACCGGACGTGGTGAAGGAGGCGAACGTGGAAACCCTGTGCTCGTGCGAGGAGGAGAAGGCCGTAGCCGACATCGTCGGCAGGTACCGCGACACGGACGGCGTGCTGGTCGACGTTCTTCATGATGTCCAGTCAGCTTTCAAGTACTTGCCCGACTCGGTGCTGAGACGCGTCTCGGCCGAACTCCGGTTACCGCTCTCCCGCGTCTACGGGGTCGCGACCTTCTACTCCGGCTTTCGCTTCACGCCTCCGCCGCGAAACGAGATCAAGGTCTGCACGGGAACCGCCTGCCACGTGCGCGGAGCCCCCGGCGTGCTCAAGGTGTTCGAGGACACGCTCGGAATCGCGGCTGGCGAGAGAACCAGCGACGGATGGGTGGGGCTGGAAACGGTGAGCTGCATAGGTTGTTGCGCACTCGCTCCCGCCCTCGTGGTGAACGGGGCGATCCGCCGGGGCAAGGACGCGTCCAAAGTGATCGAGAATCTGGAGCCGATCGATAGAGGTGACGAAGATGTTGCGTAGCGCCGAGGACTTGATCGCCCGGCGCGAACGTCTTCGTGGCGGCGAAGAGATGCCTGAGTGCTGCATCCGGGTGTGCGCGGGAACCGGGTGTCGAGCTACCGGGGGCTACGAAACGTACGAGGAGTTCAAGCGGCTGGCCGACCCCGATCGCGTGCAGGTGCGCCCCACCGGGTGCCAGGGGTTCTGCGAGAAGGGGCCCCTGGTGATCATCGAGCCTCACGAGATCTTCTATCAGCGAGTGCTTCCCTCGGATGCTGCGAAGATCTTGGACATCACCGTAGGGCGCGACGTCGCCCTGCAGAACCTGCTGGTCGACGACCCGGTGACCAGAGAAGTCAGCCGCGCCAAGCGTGAGGTGCGCTTCTACGGCAAGCAGCTACCGATCGTGCTGAGTCTGTGCGGGCGCGTCGACCCCGCGGAGATCGACGACTACATCGCCGAAGGAGGCTACGGCGCGCTCGCCAAGGTGCTGTCTTCGATGACGCCCGAGGAGGTCATCGAGGAGGTCAAGCTCTCGGGCCTGCGGGGCCGGGGAGGGGCTGGCTTCCTGGCGGGAGTGAAGTGGGAGTCCGGCCGCCGCGCGTTCGGCGACACGAAGTACGTGATCGCCAACGGTGACGAAGGCGATCCCGGAGCGTTTATGGACCGCAGCATCATGGAGGGCGACCCTCATAGCGTCCTGGAGGGCATGATCATCTGCGCCTATGCAGTCGGGAAATGCCGTCACGGTTACATCTACGTGCGGGAGGAGTATCCGCTCGCAGTGAAGCACCTCGAGGTCGCGATCGCCCAGGCTCGCGAGACCGGTCTGCTCGGGCACGACATCCTCGGCAGCGGGTTCGGCTTCGACATCGAGATCCGCAGGGGCGCCGGAGCGTTCGTATGCGGAGAGTCGACGGCCCTGATGTTCTCCATCGAAGGTGTTCGCGGCATGCCGCGAGTAACTCCTCCTCGCTCAGTGGAAGCGGGACTCTTCGGGAAACCGACCGTGTTGAACAACGTCGAGACGCTCGCGAACATACCCTGGATCATCACCGAGGGTGCCGACTGGTTCCGGAGCATGGGAACCGAAGATTCCCCCGGCACGAAGGTCTTCGCGCTCACGGGCAAGGTGAGGAACACGGGGCTCATAGAGGTACCCATGGGCATCACCATGCGCGAAGTGGTGAACGAGATCGGCGGCGGTGTCCTCGGCGACCGCAGGATCAAGGCGGTACAGGTGGGTGGCCCTTCAGGCGGGTGTCTTCCCAAGGAGCATCTCGACCTGCCCCTCGACTTCGACTCGCTCGACAAGGTCGGCGCGATGATGGGGTCCGGCGGGCTCGTCGTCATGGACGAGGACGACTGCATGGTGGACGTGGCCCGTTACTTCCTGTCGTTCACGCAAGTGGAATCGTGCGGGAAGTGCCCTCCGTGCCGGATCGGAACGTTCGAGATGCTCACCATCCTCAACCGTATCACGCAAGGCGATGGTAGACCGGGGGACATCGAGCTTCTCGAAGCCATAGGCACACAGGTGCGGGAAACCTCGCTCTGCGGACTCGGGCAGAGCGCTCCCAACCCGGTGCTCAGCACGATCAGGCACTTCCGCGAGGAGTATGAAGCGCACGTGAACATGGGCTACTGCCCCGGCGGCGTGTGTGCCGGTCTGGGCAGCTACCGGATCGTCGACGAGGAGTGCATCTTGTGCGGCCTGTGCAAGGACGTGTGTGCGTACGCCGCGGTGGTGGATGGGCACCGGAGCTACTTCATCGACAACGAGACGTGCACCGCGTGCAGAGCTTGTCTCGGAGTGTGCCCGGTCGACTGCATCGTCGTGGAGCCGGCGACGAAGAAGGTGGTGACTCCATGAGTGTCGTGATGACCGCCGAGTGTGCCGTGCGCTGTGCACTCGGAAGCCTCGAGACGTTCGCCGCCGACAAGATGTGCCGCAAGTGCGTCGTGTGCCCGTTCGCCGTGAGCGAGATGGCTCGCACCCTGCGCGGACTCATCGCGGGCCAAGGTGCGAGCGGGGACGTCGATCGAGTGCGCGTGGCGGCGATCGGGCTGCAGGAGACGGCCATGTGCAAGTTGGGTGTAGATATCGCGATTGAGATCGAGAAGACCATCGGCGAGGCGGATGACCAGTTCCTGGGTCACGAAGAGGGCCGCTGTCCTCAGAAGGCCTGCGTCGAGTTGCTCACGTACACCATCCTCCCCGCCAAGTGCACGCTATGCGGAGCGTGCAAGGACGTCTGTCCGGCAGACGCGGTGGTCGGTGAGCGTCCGCCCTGGTATCTGGTGGACTGCTCACCTTTCAGGATTCGAACGGACAAATGCACGAAATGCGGCTTGTGCGTGCCAGTATGCGAACCGCGGGCCATCGAAGTCGGCTAGAAGGAGGCGATACTCTTGAGCGATACGGTCACAGTGAAGATCGACGGACGCGACATGTCGGTCGCGGAGGGCACCCCTCTGATCGAGGCGGCAGCGCAGGCGGGTATTCACATCCCCACGCTGTGCTACTGCCCCGGTCTCAAGAGCACCGGCGCGTGCCGCATGTGCGTCGTCGAGCTCGAGGGCTCCTCCAAGCTGGTCGTCTCCTGCAGCCGACAGGCGAAAGA
>CAMTXY010000212.1:0-3893 GCA_947085795.1 uncultured Actinomycetes bacterium
TCGCTGTGGTGATGGAGGACGCGTGTGGTCGTCTCGGGCCGCTTGACGCTGACGCTCAAGATAGCGGCACTGCTGTTCGCGGGCTCTGCGGTCGTGCTGACGGGCGCGGGATTCTACCTGTACCGACTCTCGCTGACGCTTCCCGATCTCGCCACCGGCTCCGAATCGCTCGAGACCGCCCGCACCTCGATCGTCTACGCCGCCGACGGATCCGTCATCGCCAAGTGGCATGGCGGCGAGGACCGGACGGTCGTTCCGCTTCGCGCCATCGCGCAGGTCATGCGCGACGCGGTCGTGGCCATCGAGGACGAGCGCTTTTACGAGCACCACGGGGTCGATACGCAGGCCATCTTCGCCGCGCTGAGATCCGAGGTCGGCCAGGGTCCGCCGTCGCGTGCCGGCAGCACCATCACGCAGCAGCTGGTGAAGATGCTCTTCCCCGATGAGGAGCGCACGTTCGTCCGTAAGGTGAAAGAGGCGTTGCTCGCCTACGAACTCGACGTGCGCGCCGACAAGGCCGATGTCCTCGAGACGTATCTCAACGCGGTGTACTTCGGACACGGGGCCTACGGGGTCGAGGCCGCTGCTCGCCGGTACTTCGGCGTCCCCGCATCGGAGCTGACCGTCTCGCAGGCAGCCATGCTCGCCGGCCTCATACGTGCGCCCGGGCGCTATTCGCCGATCGCTGAGCCTGAGGCGGCGCACGAACGTCGCGACAAGGTTCTGGTCCGCATGCGGGAACTCGGCTACATCTCGCAGAAGATGCAGAGGGAGGCCTCCGAAGCCGAACTGACCCTTGCGCCGCCGAGGAACGCTTCGAACGTGGCCCCGTACTTCGTCGAGTACGTTAAGCAGTTCCTGATCGAGGAGTTCGGCGCCGACGCCGTGTTCACGGGTGGGCTTCGCGTGTACACCACGCTCGAACCCGGGATACAGAAGGAGGCGGAGCGGGCGGCGGTCCGGCTGCTCGGCCGAGACGGCGATCCCGAGTACGCGGTCGTGGCACTCGAGCACCGAAGCGGCCGGATCCTCGCGATGGTAGGCGGCCGTGACTTCGAGCAGAACCAGTTCAACCTCGCCGTTCAGGGCCGGCGTCAACCAGGGTCGGCGTTCAAGCCGTTCGTGTTGGCCCGGGCGATCGAGGAAGGTGTGCGCCCCGACCAGGTCTTCGACGCGTCGCCTTACACCGTGAAGGTGGCCGGTGGGACGTGGAGGGTCAACAACTACGAGAACCAGTTCACTGCTGCGCGCATGACGTTGCGGGCGGCCACCAACTGGTCGGTGAACTGCGTGTACGCCCGGCTCATCATGCAGATCGGCGCTGAGGATGTCGTGGACGTCGCCCGGCGCATGGGAATCACGAGCCCGCTCGAACCCAACCCCGCGATCGCGCTCGGTGGGATGTCGCAGGGGGTCTCGCCGCTGGAGATGGCGTCGGCCTTCGGCACGATCGCGAACGGCGGCATGCGCGTAGCGCCGGTGGCGATCACCCGGGTCACCGACGACGCAGGTGAAGTCGTCTACGAGCCGGAAATGGAGGTCGAGCGGGTCCTCAAAGAGTGGGTCGCGCGACAGACGTCCCTCATGTTGCATGATGTGGTCGAAGCGGGTACCGGCATGGCCGCGCGGGTGCCGGGTACCTGGGTGGCGGGCAAGACCGGGACCACTCAGTCGTACCGTGATGCCTGGTTCGTCGGGTACACGAGCGACATCTCGTGTGCGGTGTGGGTCGGACACCGGGAGGGCCAGATCGACATGGCCAACGTGCACGGCATCCAGGTCACGGGCGGGAGCTTCCCGGCGGAGATATGGAGCTCCTTCATGACGACGACGCTTCGGCAACGACGCAGTCCAGCGGCGCCCGTACCGGTTCCGGGCACTTCGGATGCGCCGTCCGTCGAAGCGATCGGCGGCGGTGCCGGAGCGTCGCGCGTGCCTGTCCGGATGTGCTCCGGCTCCATGCGGGTGGCAGCCCCCAGGTGTCCGGAGCCGGTCGAGATATACCTCGACGCGGCCCTTGTGCCGGTCGCCGTGTGTACGCGACACTAGCCAGGACGCTGGGAGGGTTCCGTTGGACCACTACAAGGTGTTGCAGGTCGATCCCGGGGCCGAGCCCGAGGTGATCGAAAAGGCGTACAAGGCGCTGTGCCTCAAGTACCACCCGGATGTGGTCGCTCCCGAGATGCGCGCTCATGCGACCGAGCGCATGAAACGCATCAACCGTGCTCACGCAGTCTTGCGCGATCGCCGGTCGCGCCGCGAGTACGATCGCACGTTGCCGTGCTCGCAGACCCCCACGGCCTGGGACCAGTTCCTCGAGAAAGGTCTCCTCGGCATGCTGCTCGACAAGGTGACGTCGGGCGACCGGTAAGGAGTGGATCGCTCCCCGCCATGATCAACTGGTGGCTTGCGCGAGCCTGCCTCTGACCGCACTGAGTATCGTCGGGTACAGAACCGCGCCGTCGTACAGGGGCGTGCCGTCGACCACGGTCACGGGGTACAGCAGCCCTTTGGTCTCGATCTCGGTGACGATGCTCGAGCGTGTTTCTCTCACACGCTCGTCGGAGGCGTC
This sequence comes from uncultured Actinomycetes bacterium, assembly GCA_947085795.1. Lineage (GTDB taxonomy): Bacteria > Actinomycetota > Coriobacteriia > Anaerosomatales > UBA912 > CAMTXY01. The sequence goes on from CAMTXY010000212.1 coordinate 2,573, forward strand.
GAGGTAGGTTATGCGCGCCGCATCACCGAACCGGCGCTCAAGCTCGTGGGCGATGAAGGCGACGATCTCCTCCGGAGACCAGGACGGACCTCATCCGCCGTTGAAGCATGCGAAGCGGGAGGGCAGGTCGAACACCTCGACGAGGACGGGAGCGTTCGCAGTCATGCTCACACCTCCCGGGCCGGTCTGACGGCTCCGCCGACGCACGCCTGTACGCAGACTCCGCAGCTACGGCACAGCTCCTCGAGGAGTGCGTATCCGTTCGCCCCAGGGTAGGGGCCGCCTTCGACAGGTACGATAGCGCCCGTGGGGCACACTCTTCGCGAGGGGCACCCCGGCGAGCGGTCGCACGAAGTGTTGTCGATCGTGATCTGCATGGGGTCCGGCTCCGATCATCGGGTCCCGGGGAGGGACGGGGTCTGCTCGGAGTATACCCCATAGGGTATCGAGATGCAACAGGCTGCCAGGCTCTGTGTGGTTAACCGTCCTATGGGACTGGTACTATGTTCACGGCTCCCGCTTCGGACTTGGAGGAAACCGTGCGGATGATCAAGCTCACACGGACGAACCGGCGACTCGTGATACGGATGCTCGCGGCCGGTATCGTCGCCGGTGTGGCATTCCCGCTCGCCGCCTCGTTCTTCGTCGACCCGAAGAGCGGCGCGCTATGGTTGTCGTTCTGGGCGTTGTGCATCACTGCGGGCCTCGGTCTGGGTTTCGCATGCACGTTTGTCGCGATGCGGACGGGCGAGAGTTTGTTCGAGGAGTTGCTCATGGAGGCGCAGCGACGGTACTCCATGACCGTGGACACGACCGGTACGATCGACGACATGCAGCAGGAGGTCCTCAACCTGCTCGGGCGCATCAACTCGCTACTCGAGAACGCGACGTCGGTCAACAACGACATGCGTGCGCTGACAGCGCAGGTGTTCGCCGCCACCGAACAGCAGGCCTCCGGCGCCGCGGAGCAGGCCGCGGCGGTCACGCAGACGTCTGCCACCGTAGAGGAGCTCGCCCAGACCTCCAAGCAGATCGCCGACAACTCCTCGGCGGTCGTCGCGATCGCTGAGCGGACGTTGGGCAGCGCCGAGGAAGGCATGCAGTTCGTGGCCGACACCGCCGAGGGCATCGAGGAGATCAAGGTCAGCACCCAGCAGGCGTCCGACCGAATCCTCGTTCTCGGCGAACGCAGCCAGGAGATCGGGAGAGTGCTCGTGATCATCGACGACATCGCCGAGCAGACCAAGATACTGGCGCTCAACGCGGCGATCGAGGCCGCCCGCGCAGGTGAGGCCGGGAAGGGGTTCGCCGTGGTCGCCGA
>CAMTXY010000213.1:0-3626 GCA_947085795.1 uncultured Actinomycetes bacterium
AGATCCCCACGCCGGATTCCGCAACGGTCATCGAGTCTGACGGCACGAGAGGGTAGTCCTGGCGATAGAGAGCCACAGACGTGCATGGCGGGTCTTAGGACTCTAGGCATAATAACATGAACGATTCAGCGCGTCTGAGCACTGCGCGGCGCGAGGCTGTAGTTCCATTCCCCGTGGAAGTCACAGCGCTTGATGGCCAACGAGTCCATCTCCTCGCGCGCGATCCGCCACCTCGATGCGCCGAGCGCGCGCTTGACGCCTATCTCGCGGGTACGCTCCGAGACCGCCACCGTCATGGTGTTGACGATCGAGGGTGCCCTCGATGTCGCGGTTCATCATGTCGGCGAGGTCGTCGGGATCCACGCCAGGCTGGCGCATCACCGTTCCTCTTGACAATAAGGAGCTGTTATATCAATCATGCGTTTGGCAGCTATCCGCAGAGCAGCGATCGGCGATAGGGGGAACGCATGGCAAAGCATCGTCTGATCGGACCCTCTGCGTGGGTCATAGGCGCTGCGGGTCTGGTGATCGGGGTGGGCGCTGCGTGGCTGGTGAGCATGGGCAACCCCGGCAACATGGGGCTCTGCATCGCGTGCTTCAGCCGCGACATCGCGGGCTTCTTCTTTGGGGCGAATGCCAACATGGGCGGTGTCGCCTACATCAGACCTGAGATAATCGGCCTGCTCGGCGGAGCGCTTGGCGCATCATTGCTGACCCGGGAGTTCCGTCCGCGCGGTGGGTCGTCGACGTTGCTGCGGTTCGTGCTCGGATTCATCTTCATGGTCTCCTCGCTCATCTTCCTGGGCTGCACGGTCCGTGCGTGGCTCAGGCTCGGCGGCGGTGACCTCAACGCGCTCTATGGTGTCGCCGGTATCGTGGTGGGCGTGACGATCGGTGCGGTCATGCTCAGGAAGGGCTACAACCCGGGTCGCGCCAGGAAGCTGAACGTGGCGATCGGTTGGACCGGTCCGATCATCGCCGGCATCCTGCTCGTGCTCGCCCTGCTGTGGGTGTCCGGCACCAGTTTCTCAGCGTTCACAGTGACGCCCGAGAAGGCGAAGCTGTTCCCGGGTGTCGCGGTCGTCCAGGGCGAGAATGTGCTCAGGCCGGAGGGAGCGAGCATCGTCGACGGTGCAGTCGTGGCGGCCGACGGCGAAGAGCTCGTAGCTGCCGAGAAGCTCGCGGCGGCCAAACCTGCCCCGGGTGGCCTGCGTGCTCCGTTCCTCGTGTCCATCCTCGCCGGCCTCGCGCTCGGCGTGGTCGCACAGCGCAGTCGGTTCTGCAGCGTGGGCGGCATCCGTGACGTTGTGCTCGTTCGCAGGTTCGACCTGCTCTTCGGGGTCATCGGCCTGCTCATCGGCGCCACTATCGCGAATATGCTCTTTGGTCAGTACAACCTCGGGTTTGTGGGGCAGCCGGTGGCGCACACCGATGCGCTTGGCAACTTCGCACCCATGGTCGTTGCAGGTCTTGCGGCTATCATGCTTGGTGGATGCCCGTTCCGGCAGATCGTCATGTCGGGCGAGGGCGACGCCGATGCGACGATGGCCGTGGTCGGCATGATCGCGGGTGCCGGCTTCGCACACTGGCAGGGCCTCGCGTCCTCGCCGACCGGCCTCGCGGCCAACGCGTGGCTGGCGCTCGGCGTCATGGCCGTGGTCCTGGTGGCGATCCTATTCATCAAACGCGAACGCATCGCATAAGAGGGGAGATCCTGATGGTCGAGGTAGATGCACGAGGATTGTCATGTCCGCTCCCGATCATGCGGGCGAAGCAAGCGATTGAGAGCAACCCGAGTGAGTTAAGAGTACTCGTCGACTCGGGCACCGCGAAGGCCAGCGTGACCCACATGCTTTCCGATGAGGGCTACGAGGTGACCGTATCGGACGGACCGGATGGCTTCACGATCGAGGCGACGCGATCTTGAGATGGCCGTTTAGGAAAGGTAGGGGTGGCACAGAGCAGGAAGCCGTCGGCGAGGCGGTCGGCCTCTTCCTGTTCGACGCCGTACACGAAGCGTTGGGGGCTGAGCGGGTTCTCAAGGCGGCTGGTTACGACGTCGAGCTCGTCGCCCCGCCCGCGCGTCTGAGGGCCGGATGCGATCTGGCCGTGGCGGTCGCGGCGATCGAACGGCCGGGAGCGGAGCGCGCGCTTCTCGTGGGCGGCGCGGAACCGCGGGGCTGGGCCGACACGCTCGATGGATCGCTCGCGTTGGCCGACATCATCACCCACGAGGACTTTGGCGAGTGGCTCATGGTGCGCGTCGGCAACATGAAGATCACAGCCGAGAAGGCCACAGGGCGCATCGTGAACACCTCGGGCGGCGGCTGCCCCGACATCCCGTACCTCAACCTCACGTTCGTCGGCGCGATCATCGATGACGCGCGGCGTCCCAAAGACCTCGGCTACACGCTGTGCGGCCTCATGCTCGACCGTGCGTACGTCGAGACTGCCGGCATGCTGGCGCGTTCTGCCGAGGAGAGCGCATGAGCGGCGGCCTGTTCGTTCTGGCTACGATTCCAGTCGCGGCCGGCGAGGTCGTTGCCGGGCCGGTGAGCCGCGACCGGGACGGTGCGTTGACCGTCGGCGACCGGCCGGTGCCCTCGAGCCAGGGCTCGAGCGCGATGCTTGCGGCGGCGCTTTCGGTCACCGAGCACCTGGGGGTCGAGCCCCCGTTCGCGATGCTCGGCGGGGACATCGGCAGAGGCGAGGGGACCCGTGCCGTCTACGAGCGGCTCGCCGCAGCGGTCGACGAACTCGAGCCGTCTGTGGTGACTTTCCACTACCTTCAGCCGATCATGGCGCTCATGCGCCAGGCTGTGGGGGCGCTCGCTCCCCGCGTCGATGCGGGCACACTGTCGCTGGTCGCCGATGCCGGCGGCATGTACGCGGCGAAGGCGGCGGGCGTCGCGCCCCGCTTCGAGCTCATGACGCCCGACGTCGGCGAGGTCGGTTTCCTTGCCGACGAGAACGTCACGCACCCCGCCTACGTGAGCCGCTACCTGTTCGGGACCGACGATTTCGACCCAGTGGAGCTCGCCCGGTTGGCGTTCGAGCGAGGCGGATCCTCGCGGGTGCTGCTCATCAAGGGCGCGATCGACAGAATAGCCGAGGAGGGGCAGGTCGTAGCGACCGTCAGCGATCCGTGCGTGCCGGTGCTCGAAGCGATCGGCGGGACCGGCGACACGGTCACGGGTCTCGCCGCGGCCTTCATGGCCGCCGGATATCCCACGCTCGATGCCGCGCTGTCGGCGTGCCGCGCCAATCGTTTGGCGGGCGTCGCGATGCAGGCCCGGCCCGACCACCGCGCCGAGGACCTGGTACGCGAGCTTCCCGGCGTCCTACGCGAGCATCCGTGCGCGTGGTCTGGAGGGTGTTCGACGGTGGAGCCGACGTGATCGCTCGCGACACCACCAGCGCCCCGGCCCGCACGTTGTTTGACACTCGACGGATACCCCGAGAGAATACCCCCTTGGAGGCGGATGGGGCCTGGTGGCTCCCGCGGTCTTCAAAACCGTAGTGGGGCGTGAAGAGCGTCCCGGGTGTGTTCGATTCGCACGCGCCTCCGCCACGAGCATCAACATCGCCTCGCGACGAGCGGGGCGACGAGCGCCCGTCTCCTCGCC
>CAMTXY010000214.1:0-6468 GCA_947085795.1 uncultured Actinomycetes bacterium
GCATCGGCTTGACGTGTCCGCCCTCGAAGCGTAGACGGCCGTACGGATCGTCCTCGATGACGGGGATGTCGTACTCGCGTGACAGCTCGAGCAACCGGCGGCGGCGGTCAGCGGGCAGAGTGACCCCGCCGGGGTTCTGGAAGTTAGGAATCGTGTAGATGAACTTCGCGCCGCGCACCCCGACGCGTCGCAGTTCTTCCTCGAGCAGATCGACTCGCATGCCGTTCTCATCCATCGGCATGCAGCGGACGACGGGCTGGTAGGCGGAGAACGCCTGCAGCGCGCCGAGATACGTAGGGCCTTCGGCGATGACCGTATCGCCGGGATCGAGGAATATCTTCGCGAGCAGATCAAGCGCCTGCTGCGCGCCCGCCGTCACGATGAGGTCGTCGGCCCGCAGGCGCACGCCGCTCTCGGCCATGAGCCCTACGATCGTGTCGCGCAGCTCACGCCGCCCCTCGCTGCTGCCGTACTGCAACGCGCAGGCGCCCTCGTGCACCACGGCGTAGTGCGCCGCGTCGGCCACCGCGTGCGCCGGCACGTGACTCACCTCCGGCATACCGCCGGACAGGCTGATGATATCGGGCCGGCTCGCCGCCCCGAACAGGTCGCGCACCGCGCTACTGCGCATGGCTCCCATGCGCTGCGCGTAACGCCCCTCCCACCGGTCGAACACCACTCGTGCGGTACCCATCGCTCTCACCCCTGCCGAGAAACGAAAACGACCCCTTCCGCCGATAGGGCGAGGGGTCAGTCGCGGTACCACCTATCTTCGCCCGCGTGCGCAACGTGCCGCCTGCGAGCCTCGTAGTGCCGGGATACCGGTCCGGCGCCGACCCGCTTCCGGCTGCGCTCAGGCGCGGCCCTAGCGGAAGACATATGGAGGGGTGGCCGGGCGGATGGTGCCCTCTTCCCTCACGTCTTTGGTGCGTGGTGCTGGCTCCTCCAGCCGTACCGGAGGTTGGGCGGAAGCGTAGCACCGCACACGCAGGGGGGTCAAATGCTTTCAGGGCTTCAGGGCTCATACACCACTTGACAGAACGTGGCCGCTTGACTAGGGTGCCAACATTGAACACAACCCTAACACAACCTTGGCACGTCCCGAATCGCCGAGACCGCAACGGGTTCTGCCGCGGCTGGGCTGTCGGGAGATCGAAGTGCGACCGAATGAGGTGTGAACTCATAGACGCGTTGCGTTCGCAGATCGGCTCCTTCCAGTCGGGGCCGCTATCCGCATCCGCGGGCTCGCGGCTCGCCGCCGTTATCGCTGCGCTTATCGTGGCGTTCGCGCTCGCCCACGGGTCGCCGGATCCGGCACACGCCGGCCAGGCGGCGAGCGGCGATCTCTACTTCGATCCCTGCGCGAGCTGCCACCCGGTGGACCCAGATGCCACCCGGGCGTTCCCCAGCGGTTTCGAGGGCCACGAGATCGTGCTCGTCGGCCACGACCGGCTCGGCGAGGAGAGCGAGGCGTGCCTCGTCTGCCACGACGACCCGTCACGCGACCCCGGCAAGCTCAAGCTAATCGACGGCAGTCTCGTCGACATCGCCGGAGACGTCTCCGGCGTGTGCTTCCGCTGCCACTCAGAGAGGTACCGCGACTGGCAGGCTGGCACCCATGGCACCTTGAGGCCGTCGTGCACCGCCTTGGGCTGTCACGACCCGCACGCCCCGGCATGGACCTACGGCGGGCCGCTGCTGCCGCTCGCGGGGACCGGGTTCCAGGTCCGGGTGCTCTCCGACAGGCAGCCCTTCACTCCGATCGCCGGGCCTCCTCTGCCCGCTCCGGTCGAAACTCCGGGCTGGCTCGTGGTCGTGACCGCTCTGGGCGCACTGGCATCGATCGGCCTTATCGGTTTCATGGTTCGAGGAGGGTCTACGCGATGAGCGATACCCCAGCATCTCCCCGGCCGGGCGACGCCGCCACCCGGCCCGCAGACACCGCCCCGCCGGGCTGTACCATAACGAGGCGACGCCTACTCGAAGGTATCGGCGCGACCGTCGGGCTGCTCGCCGCAGGTGTCGTCCCCGCGCTCGTCTCGGCGCTACCCAAGGTCGCTGTCGCCGCCGAGCCGGAAACCGCACCGGGGGCCGGCCCCGGTGACGCGGTGAGCCGCATCGTCAAGCGGAACGCCCCCGTCAACTACCCCGGCAGACCCGTGGAGTACGCGGATCCCGCCGGTGATCAGAGTTGGGCCATGGTCATCGACGTGAAGGCGTGCATCGGCTGCCGAAGGTGCGTCTACGCGTGTGTGCTGGAGAACAACATCGGCCGCAACTCTGGCTTCACCTACATCGAGGTGCTCGAAATGGAACCTGGCGCGGTCGACCTCGAGAGTTCAACACTGAACTTCGCCGAGGGCGGGCGGCCCGACAAGTGGTACCTGCCGGTACAGTGCATGCAGTGCGCCAAACCGCCGTGCGTTTACGGCTGCAAGGTCAAGGCGACCTGGAAAGAACCGGACGGAATAGTCGTGATGGACTACGACAAGTGCATCGCGTGCCGTAACTGCTTGATCACCTGTCCCTACGGGGCGAGGCGCTTCAACTGGGTGCGCCCGTACGTCCCCGAAGACGAAGTGAACCCCGACACGCCGCTCGATGAGAAGGCCTTCACCGTGGAGAAGTGCCAGTTCTGCCTGCACCGCACGCGCAACGGGGGCACCACCGCCTGCGTCGAGGCTTGTCCGGTCGGCGCGCGCATGTTCGGCGATCTCAAAGATCCTGACAGTAATGTCTCGGTGCTGCTGAGGACCCGCCGGGTCTTCCAGCTCAAAGAGAAGCTCGGCACCAAGCCGATGATATGGTATGTGGGGTGACGCGCATGGGTGACCACGTCGGCGAACCCGCCATCGCCCTGCGGCCAGGCGTGAAGCGCTTCATCGGTATCGACTGGGATATCGGGGCGCTGCGGACCGCAGGCCCGCGCTACTGGGCGTTCGTGTCGCTGATCATAGCCGTCCTCGGCCTCGGGCTCTTGGCGTGGGGCGTGTTCCTCGCCCGAGGTACCGGCGTCATGGGGATGCGGGACGCCTACCCGTGGGGGCTGTGGTTCGCGGCTTACATGTACTACGTAGGGCTTTCCGCCGGCGGACTTGTGGTGTACGCGAGCGTGCACCTGTTCGGTGCCGAGCAGTTCCGGCCGCTCTCCCGGCTCGCGGTGCTGTTGGCCGCCGTGCTCGTGCTGATGGCGCTCCTCACCATCATCACCGATCTGCCGCGCCCCTGGCGGGTGATATGGATGCTCCTCACGCCCAACCCGACCTCGCCGTTCGTCTACACGGCAAGCGCCGCAACCCTCTATTTGATCGTGTGCCTTATCGACCTGAGGATTCTGATCACGGGCAAGGGCGGAGAAAGGCTCGCCTATCGAATGACACTGATCGCGCTGCCGCTTGCGGTCTATCTGCACACCACCACGGCGTTCGTGCTCGCGCTCAACAAGTCCCGCGAGCTGTGGAACTCCGCCGTCATGGTACCGATCTTCCTGACCTCGGCCACCGCGTCGGGTATCGCGATGCTGCTGATCTGCGCTTACCTCATGCAGAAGATCGGCGCGATGGCGTTCAGGTCTAGCATGTTCCGCAGCCTCTCCACGCTGCTCATGACGGTCATCATCATCGACCTGTTCCTGCTCGCCGTCGAGATCATCACGGTATTCTGGCCCACCGCCGCGCACCCGGGCAAAGCCGCGCGGCTGGCGCACTTCTTCGAAGCGCCCTACGGTTTGATGTTCATCCCCGTGCTCGTGCTGGGCGTGAGCGCCGCCACGCTGCTCGCCAGGCGCTCGACGCGGCACCTGCCCGCGGTGCAGCTCACCGCAGCAGCGATGTACGTAGTAGCGATCTTCCTCAAGCGCTACGTCCTGATGTCGATGGGCTTCGTCGTCGACCCGCTCGGCCAGTTCGCATCACCGTACACTCCGAGCCTGGTGGAGGTGCTGATCGCTTTAGGTATCTTGTCGGTCGGGCTGCTCGTGGTAACTCTCTCGGCCAAGATCTTGCCCCTGCAGATTCCCGAGGATGAGATCGAGGCGCACAGACGTGCGCACGAGTCCGCTCACAGCGGCTCCCAAGACGACCCGGTACTCCACCCCAAGCCCGTGCTCGAGGTGAGGTGATGACGACGTGAGGCCGGTCGGGAAGGCGAGGGCGGCGTCAACGGCGTGGTTGGACGTGGCCCCCGTACGCTGTAGGTGGGATCCGAGTTGAAACAACGGAGACGTCCGCAGGCGATAGAGGTGGTAACACGATGCGACGCTTGAGAACAGTCTGGTTGCCGGTGCTCGTCTTTCTCGGCTCTATCGTCCCCCTGACGATCGCTGGATACGCAGCGATCGCGGACGAGCCAAGGGCGATTACCGAGGCCAGGGAGACCTGCGGCGGTACCGACTGTCACGCTGAAGCGGTCGAGGCCTATGCGGCTGGCCCACACGCCGAGCAAGGTTGCGTGACGTGCCATGAGGGAGCCGAGGAACACGTCGCCGACCCCGAGAACGTCACGGCCGTCATCGACTGGCGTGTCGATTCTTGCGCAGACGCAGAGTGTCACGAGACGATCGCGAGCACGTACCTGTACGATGACAATCTCAAGGTGGGACCGTTCGGCGGATCGCAGCGTGAGCCCGCGATACACAAGACTGAGGAGTTCCCCGAGTACAACACGATCATCGCCGGACATCCCTTCACGCGCGACTACCGCGAGGAGGGCGCGCACCTCTACATACTCGAAGAGCACTACGAGACGTTGCGCGGCAAGTTCGATACCTGTCTACAGTGCAAGTCGACCAAGGTCGTGTGGGCGTGGGAGCGCGGACGCCCCCTGACCGTCGACAAGGACCAGGTCATCACGCTCAAACACACCGCAACCGATGAGAAGCCTGCGCGCACGGTCGATGTGCCGGCCGGCACCGTGATCCAGCTCGGCACCGACTTCGAGAGTTTCGAAGTGAGTTCGTCGGTGACCTTTCCGGACGGGCGCGTCTACATCTCGCGGCCGGGTCCGGACGAAGATTTCGCCGAACATCACAACATGCTATGGGCTGCGACGATGGCTGCGACCAAGGATCTGCTTCCCTACGGCACAGGCTGCAACCACTGTCACGATCCACACAGCGGCCAGCTCCGGGCCATGCGGCCCGCGATGAACAAGGCGATCGAGAGCGGCGGTCCCAAAGGACAGGGCGGGGTCAATCCGTACGACCCTGAAGCTGGCACCGACTTCGACAACGCCCGGGTGCAGGACCGCGAGATCCTGGTCTGCGCACAGTGCCACGTGGAATACAGCTGCGCTCGCAGCGCCATCGACCGCAAGGTGCGCGACCACTTCGGCTGGTCGAAGGCGGGAGATCTGCACGACTACTACATGCGCCAGTTCGGCTACCAGCAGGACTGGGCCAATGCGATTATCGGGAAGCCCCTGATCAAGAGCCAGCATCCCGAGGTCGAGCTTCTCTGGAACAGCGTCCACTACGCCACAGGAGCCTCATGTGCCTCGTGCCACATGCCCTTTGTGCGCACCGGGACCGGGGAGTGGGTCAGGAGCCACTGGATGACGAGTCCGTACAAATACCATGAGCCCGAGGTGTTCAGCGCGTTCGCCGAGGCGACCGGACTTCGGTCTACCATCGATAGAGGGCCGTGTGCCGTATGCCATGCTGACCGCATATACCAGGGCATCGCCGGGCAGGTCAAGGTGTACGAGCGCCAGAAGGTCGTGGAGCAGCTGCTCGCCCGCTCGGTCGCGACGCTCGGCGCCGTGCGTGAGGCCGTCGACGCGGGCCTCAAGGTGGACACAGCCGCGCACAACGCGGCCGTCGAGCAGCACCAGCGGGCGCACGTCCTATGGGAGTACCTGATCGTGTCGGAGAACTCGATGGGCTTCCACAACTTCGCGGAGGTGCTCGCCGCAATGGACGACGCCGAGAAACACGCACGCGAAGCCATCCGCCGGGCTGAGATGGCGTATCCCGCCGGACGGTGACGCAAAAGGGCGCAGCGTGTGCGTGTCTCACCGGTTCGACAGGTCCGCCAGAAGCGCCACCGCCTCTTCAAGAGCCCGCCGCGCCGCCAGAGGATTCTCGCAGCCGAGGAAGACCCGATAGACCCCGTGGCCGTCACGCCGGAAGTCCCACTCCGTCTTTCCGCGCATCGTGCGGGGAAAGCCATCGCGAACGAGTAGTTCGAGCGCGACGTGCTCGAGCAGATGCGCGCTCTCGGTGTCGGCGAGTTCAGCGGTGATTCCGCAGGCGCTGTCGCATTCGCAGCGGTGGCGCACGATACCGGGCAGGCGACGCAGAACCTCGTCGGCAAGGCCGGGCGCCGCACGGGTGTGACGCATCGCCGCATCGGTCAGCCGCACGGTCGCTTCGATGCCGACGGGCACGGGAACGACGCGCTCGACGACGAACGGCGCCGTGCCGGCTTCGCTAGCGTCCGGACGTTCCGACAGGCTCACGGCAAGCGGCCC
>CAMTXY010000215.1:0-11151 GCA_947085795.1 uncultured Actinomycetes bacterium
AGCGCGATGTCTGCTTCTGCAAGTGCGAAACCGTCGTTCGTGGTGACGATGGACCGCATCCGCTCTTTCGCCTCCCGCGTCTTGGAATCGGCGAAGACGAAGAACGTGCCCGGGTGTTCCCCGCGGCCGATGCGGCCTCGTAGCTGATGCAGCTGCGCCAATCCGAAGCGCTCGGCGTCCTCGACGATCATGATGGTCGCGTTCGGGACGTCGACGCCGACCTCGATGACGGTGGTCGACACCAGGACGTCGACGACGCCCGCGCGGAACTCGGTCATCACCCGGGCCTTCTCGGCAGGACGCATTCTGCCGGTCAGAAGGCCGACCCGCAACTCTGGGAAGACCATGGTGCGCAGACGTTCGGCCTCCTTGATCGCCGAGCGCGCCTCGGAAGCGTCGGATTCGTCGACGAGCGCACACACCACGTATGCCTGCCGCCCTTCGGTCACCGCCCGCTTGATCGCGCGGTACGCACGCTCGCGCCCGGTCTTGGGCACGAGTTCGGTCGTGACGTGCTGCTCGGTCTTGGCGCCTGGACGTTGACGCAGGTACGAGGTGGCCAGATCGCCGTAGAACGTCAGCGCCAGGGAACGCGGAATCGGCGTGGCGGTCATCACGAGCAGATCGGTCGCCGCCCCTTTGCCGCGCAGGCCGAGGCGTTGGCTCACGCCGAACCTGTGCTGCTCGTCTACGATCGCCAGCGAGAGGTGGGCGAACCGGACCGAAGACTCCAGCACGGCGTGCGTCCCGAACAGCACTTGCGTGATACCGTCAGTCACCGCCGCCAGAATCCGCTTCTTCTCGGCAGCTGGCGTCGAACCCGTCAACAGCGCCCACGCGACACCGGCACTGTCGAGAAGCGGTCCTACCTTCTCCGCGTACTGCACCGCGAGGACCTCGGTCGGCGCCATCATCGCCGCCTGCTTGCCGCTGTCGGCGCAAGCGGCCAACGCATGCGTTGCGACGATGGTCTTTCCCGTGCCCACGTCGCCCAGAAGCATGCGGTTCATCGGTCGCGACGAGGCCATGTCGGCGAGGATCTCCTCGAGCGCCCGGGACTGGTCGCCGGTCAGCGGAAGGGGTGGTTGCGAGCGAAGGGTTCCGAGCGCCGGCCCGTCGAGGCGGTGGGTGACGCCGCGCCGCTCGACGGTGAGGTGATGGCGACGCAACGCCATTCCGACCTGAAGGCAGAACAGCTCGTCGTAGGCCAGACGACGCCGGGCTTGTGAAGCTGCGTTCGCGTCCGCGGGAAAGTGTATCGATCGCACCGCTTGTCGCCGGGAGACGAGTCCGCGTGCGACGCGCAAGCCCGTAGGCAGGAAGTCGGGGATGTCACCGTACTGGTCGAGCGCGCCAGCGATGAGCCTGCGTAGCCAATTCGTGCTCAGACCGTCGGTCGTGCGGTGAACGGGGACGATTCGCGACAGACCGGCATCTTCGTCACCAGACCCGAGCTTCTCGACGAAAGGGTTGCGCATCTGCATCAGGCCGAACTCATACTGCGAAGTCCCCGCGAAAGCGACCCGCTCCCCCTTCACGAAACGCTGCGCCATGTAGGCCTGGTTGAACCACACGCCGACGAGCATGCCCCCGGACTCATCGGTGATGGCGATCTCGACGATGGTGAGCCGAGGACGCGGGCGTTTGACGTGGATCTCACGGACCCGTCCGACGACCGTGACATCCTCCCCCGGCTTCAGGCCGCTGATCGAGGAGATCCGCGTGAGGTCGATGTAGCGGAACGGATGATGCGCGATCAGTTCGCCGACGGTGGTGATTCCGAGTCGTTCAAGCGCCTCGGCACGGGTGCCGTCCACATAGCGGACACACGTTACCGGCGCGTCGTATGATTCAAGCGCTTCGACGCGTGAAGCGGGTCCTGCATCCGACACCGGTTCGGCCTAGCTCATCGGATGATACGCGCAGCCGACCGCACGAGGACCCCCGTACGTGCCGATCACTGCACCGACCAGACCAGAGGATTCGATCTCGCAGTCAGCCCCTGCAGCCACGAGTGCGGCTTGAAGTTCCTGGGCGAGATCGGGCGAACAAGCGTGCAGAAGGGCCACCTTGAGGCGTCCGAGGGATGCCGAATCCGCCGCCACGTGGGCGGCCAGCTCCGCGAAGGCCTTGCGGGTTCCTTTGACCTTCTTGAACGGCTCGATGATCCCCTCGGCGTTGAAAGTCAGGATCGGCTTGATGTTGAGCACCGATGCGGCCAGACCCTGTGCTTTGCCGGCCCGCCCGCCCTTGACGAGGTACTCGAGGGTATCGAGGACGAAGAACATGCGTGTCTGAGAGGCCGTCTTAGTAGCGGCGACCTCGATCGCGGCACCGTCGCCACCTGCCTGCCGGGCCTCCACCGCGGCCTTGACCACGAGTGCGGTGGCCTGGGACACGAGCTTCGTGTCGACGATCCGTACCGGTACCGGCGCGTCGGTCGCCGCCATCGTCGCGGACTCGAACGTACCGGAAAGCGCCGCGGTCAGGTGGATCGACACGATCTCCTCGCACCCCGCCTCAGCCAGGCGGGCGTACGCCTCGGCGAACTCCGCCGGTGAGGGTTGGGACGTCTTCGGCAGCTGCGGGGAGGATGTGAGCTTCTCGTAGAACTCCTCGGGAGACAGGTCGATCCAGTCGCGGAACGTCTCCTCGCCGAAGAGGACCTTGAGTGGCACGAGGACGACATCGTGGGCATCACACCACGCGGGTCCGAGATCGCAGGTGCTGTCACAGACGATTCCTATCCGATTCATGTGTACCTCCGTCTTGATGCTACTCGACTGACAGGATCAACGGGTAGAGCGGTTGGTCGCCACGGTGGGTCTCGACGTCGATGCCGGAGTGTGCGGCGGCGAGCCGCGACGCGAGTCGCTCGAGGTCTTCGTCGGCGAGATCCTCTCCTGCGAGAAGCGTCACGGTCTCCGCGTCGCCGAGGACATGCTCGACGAGACGCTCGGCGACCTCGAGGATATCGGTCCCGACGATCTCGATCTCGCCGTCGGCGATGCCGATGATGTCGCCTGCACGGATAGGACCACCCTTGGCCTTGGAGTCCTTGATCGCGACGGTGACTTCGCCGGTGCGCACGCCACCGATCGATTCGGTCATCGAAGCCACGTTGTCCTCGAGCGACGCGGTCGGGTCCAGCGCGAGCAACGCCGCGAACGCCTGTGGGATCGAGCGGGTCGGCACGACCCCCACGGGCAGGTCGGCGTTGTCCGCCGCCTGCCGGGCAGCCATGATGATGTTCTTGTTGTTGGGCAGGATCACGACCGTATCGGCATTGACCCTCCCGGCGGCCTCGAGCAGTTCGCCGGTCGACGGGTTCATCGTTTGACCGCCGCTGACGATCAAGTCGGCCCCCAGGCTCTTCAGGATCGCGCGCATGCCGTCTCCGGTCGCAACGGTGACGACGCCGAGCGGTTTGCGCGGTGACGACCCCGCAGCATCGGCCGCCAGCGCGGCCGAACGTTCGGCCGTCTGACGACGCATGTTGTTGACTTGCACGTCGGCCACCTCGCCGAGGGTCGTCATGTACGAGAGGACGGAACCGGGGTTGTCGGTATGGACATGCACCCTGTACTCGCCGGCGTCCCCTACGACGAGTTCGGAGCTTCCGGCGCTCGCCACGAACTCAGTGACGGCGGCCCGGTCTATGTCCGAGCCGAACAGAAGGAACTCGGTGCAGTAGAGATACTCGTCATCATCCCAGTCGTCGGCAGGAGCGATAGCGATCTCGGGGGGCCTGGCCATCGCTATGTCGGGAACGACCACGTCCTGGCCCCGGTAGGCCGCCAGAAGTCCCTCGGCCAGGATCGCCAGCCCGTAGCCACCGGCGTCGACGACGTTGTTCTCCTTGAGCACCGGCAGAAGATCGGGGGTGCGTCTTACGGACTCGAACGCCTCATGGACCACCGCGTCGAGGAGCGCATCGAGCGGCACGCTCGCTCTGGTCGCGTCACGCGCTGCGTGAGCGGAATCGCGCAGAACGGTGAGCATCGTGCCCTCGACGGGCTTGCGCACTGCCTGGAACGCCACTTCGACCGAGCGCTGCAATGCGGAAGAAACCACACTTGTGCGAAGCTCGGTCGCCTCAGCGACCACCTCGCACAGACCTCGCAGGATCTGGCTCAGGATGACGCCCGAGTTACCACGGGCTCCCACGAGCGAGCCATGGGTGATCGCACGGCACACGGTCACCGGATCGGCATCTGCAGGCAGTTCGCCGAGGGCTACGATGACCGCATCCATCGTCAGGGACATGTTCGTGCCCGTATCTCCGTCGGGGACCGGGAACACGTTGAGCTTGTTGACCTCGTCCACCCGATCCTTGAGCGCGCGGGCAGATGCTGCGATCAGGGGAATCGCCAGTGGTGTCGCGGCCATGTGGACTCCGTGTCTGGTTCGGTCATTTCCGGACCTTTATGCCTTGTACGTGCACGTCGACCGCCTCTACGGACACATCGGCCATGGACGTCAGAACGTAGCGCACCCGGTCCGCCAGGTTGCGGGAGACCTCGGCGAGATTGGTGCCGTGCTCGATGATAACGTACAGGTCGACCTTGACGCCGTCAGACGCCGTGGTGATTCGAACGCCCTTGCGCAACTTGTCTCGGGAGAGCACCTGCGCGACGCCGTCACGCACCGATGGGTTCGCCATCCCCACGATGCCGTAACACTCGAGAGCGGCGAATCCCGCCACGTCGGCAAGAACGTCGTTCGCGATGTAGATCTCACCCCGGGTCTTGGTGCTCATTTACGGTAGTCGACCTCCCCGAACATCGGGTGTTGTCGCACCTGACCAGACCAGTATATCCGAACGCCCGAGACTCGGTGGGGGTATGAACGGCGCTCCCCACCGGTCCACGGCCACTCGGGAAACGCTGGAATCGGGCGGATGATGTGCGGACCTCTGTCTGTCTGTCTGTCTGTCTGTCTGTCTGTCTGTCGTACAGGCCACTGTCTTGTGAGCAGTTGTGCGGGCGTGGTAGTATCATCGGGCTTTGCGCCCCCTTGATGAGTCGGTGGCCCCGTGTGCGGCCGCGGCGTCGGAAATGAACGGAGTCTGTGCGATGTCGAAGGTCTGTAGCGTCTGCGGCAAGCATCCGAGCGCAGGTCGCAACGTGAGCCACTCTCATAGGGTCACCAACCGGATGTTCCACCCGAACATCCAGAAGGTATCCGCTGTCGTGGATGGTGCCGTCAAGAAGGTCAACGTCTGCACGAAGTGCATGAAGGCCGGCAAGATCCAGCGAGGCTGATCCTGCTCGACCGCGAGGGGTCGCGTTACGACTCCCGTTCCGGAACCCGGTCCGTTCCCGATTCGACGAGAGCTACGAGAGTCTCAACGATGCCGGGGTCGAACTGGGTTCCTGCGCTCTTCCTCATCTCGGATAGAGCCTGCGACGTCGTGAACGCACGGCGATAGGGGCGGTCCGACGTCATCGCGACGAACGCGTCGGCCACCGACAGGATCCTGGCGCCGAGGGGGATCTGTTCACCGGCGAGCCCAGCGACGTAACCGCTACCATCGAAGCGTTCGTGGTGGTGGTACACGATCGGCGTGGCCGCACGCAACGCCGGCGCATGGTTGAGGATGTCCGCGGCAACAGCCGGGTGCATCGCCAGCAATCCGCGTTCGACGGTCGACAGCGGCCGGTGACTTGGAGCGCCTCGGTCCGCGACGATACTCATGCCGATGTCGTGAAGCATCGACGCGATCTCGAGAGCGTTCTGCTCCTCGGTGGGAATCCCTAGAGCCCGGCCTAGCTTGGAGGCCCACATCATCACGCGCTCGGTGCCGCCCATCGCGTACGGATCCTTCGTCTCGAGCGCCAGCGCAAGAGCCTTGAGCGTCTCGAAATGGATCTCACGTGAAGCCTGGACGGCGCGGGCCGTGCGCCATGCGACAGTAGCGTGGCGCGCGAACATGCCGAGCGTCTCCCGGTGGTACTCGGTGAAACGGGCCGGTCGCATACGGCTGCCGACATTGAGCACCCCGATGAGCCCGTCATCATCGAACATCGGAACGGAAAGCGCCGAACGTACCCCGTGACGCCGTCCGCGTCCACCGCCACTGTCGAGATCCTCGATCAGCAGCGGTTGACCCGTGGCGGCGACCCAGCCCGCGATCCCCTCTCCCACCGGCACCGATGTCGCCTCTATGACCCGTTCTGGAAGACCTTGTGCGGCGGCGATTCGCAGCCGCTGCGAGCCGGGGTCGAGAAGCATGATGCTGCCCGTCGTCGCCCCAACGAGCGTCATCGCGTGCTCGAGCGCGGTCGAAAGCACCAGATCCGGCATGAGAGCCCTGCTCACGTCCCGCGTCATCGCAAGAAGCGAACGCGCCGACTCGTCTTTGCCCGTCGCTTCGTGCAACGCGAGACTCGCGATGAGGGATACCCGATACCATGCCACGGTTCGGTTCAGCCATTCGGTGTCGGGTCGATCCTCGGCGTCAAGATCCACCGAGACCACACCCCGTATCGACCCCGAGACGATCGGGACCGCATAACGCCATATGGTCTGACAGGTACCTGGGGAGACGATGCGCGAGAGCGGATGCACCAGGGCGAGGCCACCCTCGTGAGCCTCGAGGACGACTCCCTCTTCGGTGGAACCGGACGTCGAGAGCGTCATCGGTCCGGACGCCGCGGTGAGCCGCACGCGGCCGGCGGTTTCGTCCCACACCCACAGGTGTGCGCCAATAACCGGGGCCAGCGGCTTGAGACTCTTGAGCAGCGCACGGAGCACGGACCGAGCATCGAGTGCATCGGGTGCGATGGGCTGGGGGATAGCAGGACGATCGGTTCGATCCGACGCAGGGGTTCCCTCACAGGACGGGCAGGGTTGATCGGTTGCAACACGAACCGCAGGCGAGTGAACTCCACGCGCCTGTACGATACCGCTCGCCACGCCACCGACGGAGAGAACGACACCTGCGAGAACAGCGATGAGACCGCCGTCCGCCAAAGCGGCGATCCAGGCTCCCGCAGCAAGCGCGCACATCACCGGTGTCAACACGAGCGCCACGCCCCCACGTTCGTGGCTGACCAAATGGAACTCCATGGGCAGAGTATACCTGCGGGATAGTGGGTTACCCGAAAATGCGTAGTTGACCTGGGGTTTCACGCCATGCGAGCACGAGAACCGAACCCGAGTGGACGATGATCTCGCCAGTGTCGGCTTCAATTACGTTGCTCAATCCCAGCGAAGACAGCGGCGGTAGGACCGCTTCGGACAGCGGGTATCGGAACCCTTCGAGAGTGACGCTCGCTTCGGCGAGTCCTGCCTGGATGGACACGGTACGTCCGCGACCTGTGATCGCGAGAGCGGACATGCCATGAGGGGCGAGAACCCAGCCGTCGACGCACGGCTCCCACACGCGAGGGGCAAGACGGGCGAGGCGCAGCAGCGACCCGACGTTGGATAGGGTATGGTCGAGCCGCCCAGACAGCGCGGCGGTCACGGTGACCGGGCGCAGTCCGTGCTCCCCCGCGTATTCGAGAGCCGCGTCTAGGTCGCTGTAGTCCTTTGCGACCGTAAGATCGCGCACTTCGACCCCTGCGTCGCGCGCCCATGCGATCGCCGGCGCGCTCGCCGAGTCCAGATCCCCGATCACGACGTCCGGGAGACGACCCGCGGCACGGCACAGGTCGACCCCTCCGTCGACCGCGATGACCATGAAAGCCTCGCCGATCGTCTCGATGTAGGCGACTGAATCCTCAACGGGAGCCGCGGCTACGAGCAGCGTATCTGCTTTCATACCGTTGCTCGGCGATCACCGCTGTTATCGAGTATCCGCGCGAGAGCTGGCAGGACGACCGCTGCGGCCACGAACACCCCGACGGCCGAGACCGGCACGTAGAGATTGTAGACGGCGGAGTACACGAGCACAGGCTGACCTTCCGGCGCGTACTCGCCGAAGAACACGGCACCCGATACGACATGGAAGACATACCGCCCAAAGGCGGCGATGGCTGTTGCCGGCAGGATGACCGACCAAATGGCGGTCGTGGTAGCCCCGCGCTCCACCGCACGTGCCCACGCGGGATGCAAGAGCCCAGCCAACCCGACGGCACCGTACGCGAGCGGATAGTCGAGAAGCACCTGCACCGGGTAGAAGATCATCGGGTCGATCATGAGATCCACCATGCCGTACGCCACGGCCACCACCAGGCCGGGAACCAAGCCTCTTCGCAACGCGAACACGACGATCGGCAGCATCACGAGGGACACGGTCCCCCCTTGCGGCATGTGAAAGACCCGCAGGACGTTGAGAACCGCGGCAAGCGCGATCGTCAGTGACATCTCGACAAGGACGTTCGTGGGTATTCGCTTCATGGCTCTCCTCCGGTGTGTCTTGGGAGCCGAGCGAAGACGTGTGGGAACGGCACCATGCCGTCACCGCAGTGCGTACCCCGCATTACCGGGGCCGTCGTCTCGGTCGTGGCCTGACATCGACCACCTCTCAGCCGCCTTCCAGCAGCTCCCGATCGCGGTATGTGTTTGGCACACGGTAACACACGTGTTGCCGCGCAACAAACGTCCGCCTGAGTGCTCTACGGCTCTACGGTGCCCGCGACGTCAGTTGGGTTCCTATGCCGCGATACAGCGCCCGCGCAACCGAATCCGCCCACGCGGGATCGGCGAGCGCCGCGACGTCATCGGCCACCGCGGAAGAGCCGAGCGTGACCCGCACTGCGGGAACACCCCTGGAGGTCGTGACGGGATCTCCGGGTATCTCACCCCTTTCCGCCCGGCGGCCTGCTTCGGTGAGCGAGACTGACAGCGCTTCGGCGAGTGCGAGCGCGGCATCGTAGTGCTGCGGAGCGGAAAGGCGATCGAGAGAACGGACCATGAGCCCACTTTCTCCAGCGCGATCGGTCACATCGATGCCGATGATGGCCGACACCGTACCGGTGACCGCCGCCGAGCGGGCTGCGGGCGAGACATCCTCAGACGTGAGCGAACGCGTGACGAGGACCCTGGCGCCGGAAGCCTCGAGCAGGGAGCGCAGGCGTCTGGCGATCTCAAGGGTCGGGTCTCCCTCACCGGATTCGACCGGTGCGGGATCGAGTACGACGGTGTGGCCTTCAAGATCGAGAGGAACGAACGCTTCGGATACCGGGGCCTGTGCCGCCACGAATATGCGGACGATGTCACCTGTCCGAACTGTGGCGCCCGGCGACGGGTTGGTCGCCACGACGGTATCGACCGGGGCGTCGGAGTCCATCGGTTCGATCCGGATGTCCAGACCTCGCGCCTGAAGCTGCGCATCGGCGATGCGGACGGTAAGTCCGATCACGTCAGGCAGCAAGAACTCCTCGGTGCCTGTCGAGACACGGAGTGTGACTGCCGAACCCGGGGTGGCTGAGCTGCCGGCTGCGGGCTCTTGTGACAAGACGGTGCCTGCCGGCGCCGGATCGAAGACGCGTTCCAAGACTTCCGCAGTCAGCCCCGTCAGTTTCAAGCGTACCTCGGCCTCGCTCTCGGAGATCCCGATGACGTCGGGTACGTCGACCATCGCGGCGTCGGAAAGCGCGGTCACCACCGCGATTCCGCCGGCGGTGATAAGCATCACCGACGCCAGCACAAGATACGACCAGCGGGGTACCAGCGGGGGTCTTACGGGACGTTCACGTTCGATCATCGCGTTTTAGACTCCTATGTGTGCGGGGCGGCACTGCGAGTCGGCACCCGCTCGAGTCGGCACCCGCCTTGCTGTGATGGTGCCTGGGGTGTATTCTGCATCGTTGTCCGTTCATGCGTTCTTCGAGTCTCGAAAAGAGCATACCGAATGCCAACGTACGACTATCGCTGCACCGCATGCGACACGACGTTCGAAGTCGTCCGCAAACACGGTGCCGCCGCCGAGGGATCCTGTCCAGACTGCGGCGGCGCTACCAAACGCGTCTTCACTCCAATCGGTGTCGTCTTCAAGGGTTCCGGCTTCCACAATACCGACTACAAGAAGCGTCCGCCCGAAAACGAGAACTCCGGGGGGTGCGATGCTGCCGGTTCCAAAGAGTCGTGCGCGACCTGTCCGGCGTCATCGGACTGAGATTTCTAGCTGCGCCCGGAACACCCTTTCCGCCTAACCGTCAGTCCATCCGCACCCAGAACTTTTCCGCGCCGGTGCGGTAAACCGTCTCGATGAACCGGACCGTCCCGGTCTTGCCGTCCATCGCCACAGAATGAGTACGCGCACCGGTACCGAAGTATTTCACGCCGCGGAGCATCTCACCATCGGTCACGCCCGTCGCGATGAACGCCGCCTCGTCGGTGGCAACCAAGCAATCCATGTCGAGCACTCCATCGATGTCACAGGCGGACATCTCCTCGGCGCGGGCGCGCTCCTCTTCGTTGCGAAACGCGAAGCGTCCCATGAAACAGCCGCCGATGCACCGCATCGCCGCACATGCCAGGACCCCTTCCGGAGCGGCGCCGATACCGAGATACAGGTGGATGCCGGTACCTTCGATCGCAGTGGCGACCGCCCCGAACACGTCCCCGTCGGTGATCAGGCGGATGCGGGCGCCTGCCGCGCGGACCTCATGAATCAGATCCGTGTGACGGTCGCGATCGAGGATACACACGACGATGTCCTCGGTGGGACGCTTGAGCGCCTTGGCGACCGCCTTCACATTCTCCGTGGGCGTCGCGTCGATATGGACGACGTCTGCGGCGACAGGCCCGACCGCGACCTTGTTCATGTACGTGTCGGGTGCGTGCAGTAGTGTCCCCTCAGGGCCGAACGCGAGGACCGCAAGCGAATTAGGCTGACCGTACGCAGTCAGGTTCGTGCCTTCGAGCGGGTCGACCGCGATGTCGATACGCTCTCCGCCGGCACCGACCCTCTCACCGATGAAGAGCATGGGGGCCTCGTCCCTCTCCCCCTCGCCGATGACGATCAGCCCCGAGATGTCCAACCCGTTGAACGCGCCGCGCATCGCTTCCACGGCGGCCTGATCAGCGGCATGCTTGTCGCCCCTGCCCATCCACCGGCCGGCAGCGAGCGCAGCCGCCTCGGTGACCTCGAGCATCTCGACGATCCTCGTGTTGCGCATTCCTCCTCCTTCTCGGTTTGAGTCGATCAGTCGCGACGCAATATAGCTGCGAAGTGCCCATCCGGACCCTCGGTCTCAG